>JBIIKB010000073.1:0-3158 GCA_044233405.1 Candidatus Saccharimonadia bacterium
ACAAATAGCTGATGTATCTCGTCGGTAATTGCATAGGCAAAAACGAATATTAGGCTATAGATATATACCAGTTTAGCCTTAAGCTTATAGCTTACTAGCAAATTAGCCGTAAGTATGCCAAGCACAAAGTACAGGAATATATGCGCAGATTTACGCACCAAAAACGTAAGCGAACTTTTTATAATCTCTGGGGCGACTGGCGCAATACTGTTTACAATCTTTCCACTTAGCTCTGAAGATTCTGTAGCGACTTGGCTAGAAAACAGGAATATTATAATAACCCATAACATTACCAATAGTATTTTAAAAAGTTTAACTTTATTGTTGTTTTTCATTTTTTTAGTATACCTCGCTACTTATGCTATCCTCTTCCGGGTATAGGCGTTCTTTGGCAATTAACAGCCTTGCCCATATTGGATGCTTGATCTTTCCATTCAATATAGTTCTATCTATGTACTCAAGATTTAATGCGATATATAATAGGGCGCCAAAAACCACTTGCGTAGCAATACGTAGAAGAGGCTGTGAAATTACAAAACCCAGCATCAATACTATCAAAAACATAAGTAGAGATTTACCAAGAAAAGATTTAGATGATTTTATATAAGACCCGATGCTTAAGTGTTTGCGTAGTGCATACGTTTGGTAGAACATAACGCTAAATTCAGCAAATAGCATAGCTATAGCAGCCCCAGTAGATTTGTAAAGTGGTATAAGTGCAATATTCAAAATAACACTTACTATAGCAGCGAGTATTGTTGATCTTATATATATTCTATTTTTACCTGCCGGTATAGTATATTGAGTTCGGACTACATTAGCCCAAGCTGCAAAAACCACAACCGGTGCGATTATACTCAAAACCATACCAGCCTTGGCAAAGTCCTTTCCAATAAATAATGTAACTAGCGTATTTGATGTGGCCATGAAGCCAAACATTATGGGCAAAGATAAAAACAATACAAAACAGATTGATTTTTTTATATAATTATTAACTTTTACAAAATCTTCTTTTGCAATTATATTTGCTATTCTGGGTAGCATAACTGCCCCCATAGCGGTTATTAAGCCTAAAGGCACCGCTAGTATTCTAGTAGCGGTAACATATTGGCCAACTTCTGCTTCGTTAGCTAGGGTACCGAGTAAAACAACGCTTACAGTGGTATAGAAGCTAGTAGCAACTACTGGTATAAATAATAGTATTAATGGCCTAATATGCTTTGTACATTCTTTTAATCTTACTTTGGTTACGTTTATGTATTTGCGTATCGTAATCCATAGAGCGAATTGGCTGAATAATGCGCTCACAGCCATAATTAGAGTATATGCCACTAGCGATTGTTGTGATCTTACAAATAACAATATTGCAATCAGAGTAAGAAACTTTACAATGACATCTCTTTTTATTGTTACTTTGAACTCCTCCATGCCTGTGTATAACCATGTGATGTCGAATAGAGTTGAGAGCAAAAAGATTAGCTGAAGCAAGAATATTATTTTATTGTCCTGAACAAAAAATAGGCAATAGACCAAATAAAGTAGCATCGCAGGAATAGTCATAAAAAGACTAACCAAATAAATACTAATAAAAGTTCTTGATAGCTTAGCTTTTTTATCCCTAGCCGCTGCAATAGATTTATTACCATAATTCATTATTCCCAAGTTACTGATTAGAGCAAATATAGAAACTATAGAATAGGAGTATAAATAGACCCCAAGCTGTTTAGGACCTAAGGCTTTTGCTACAAAAGGTATTGTTATAAGAGGAAAAATTAGAGTAAATACGTAAAAGGCTGCGTTGTATAAATAATTTTTTCTTACACTTTTCATTTTGCTTTTCCCTTACTTACTTTCCCCAATGCCTGATCTAAGAAACTAAATGAATTTATTCTGGCCGGCACCAGTGCTGACTCAAATTTTTTGTAATTGATAGGTTGAGATATCTTATTAAAAGGCTTTTGATCTAACAGCAGACGGTCAAGAAAACCAAATCTTTTTAGTAATGAAAGTATCCTGTCGTCTATATCAAAATTCATACCACTGTTCTCTAATACCCAGAAATTTTTTCTGTACTGAGCAGCAAAAATTACACCATGGAAAGATGCCGTAAATACATATTTTGCGTTTTTCATGAGTTCTAAATACTTACCTGGATTTTGCTTTTTTGGCAATACATAACCCTTTAACCAACCGAACTTCTTCAGCCAAGTATCGGGTTGCCACACAACAATTTTAAGGCCCTCTTTTTTTGCTAATTTCCTTATTGTTTCTTCTTGAGTCTTTGTAAGCTCCGTTGCATAAATAAAAACATACTTATTTCTTTCTAGTTGCTCTGTTGTACCTTCTTCAAGCTCTTTGTAGTCTTTTTGGTCTAACAAAAGAGTCGGATCCAGAACAACCTTACTATCGATATTGAAACCATCTTTAAGCCATTTTTGTCCATTAGGCTCTCTAACAGAAATATAATCAAAATTATTAATCATTTTTTTATACTTATATGGTTTACTTGTATGGTCTACTATGTTTCTCGCCCCCTGCGATACGGCGTAGGCAATTTTCTTGTGATTTTTTACGAATGGTAAAAAATAAGCATCGTCAGAATCTTGGATTGTTATATTCCATATCTGATCGCTTCCGGCAAGATATAGGTCATATTCAAAAGTACTTTCTTTAAGTTCACTTAATTTGATATATTTCACTTTGGAGAGTAGTAGATATTTATTTATATACTTTTCATAGCTTTTATTATTTCCAAGTAAAGAGCTATAAAATGGCAGCCTAACCACATTTTTGCAGATATTCTTAATTGAATTATTATTTTCGAAGACCTTGTAGAGTTCTCTTTGTCCAACATTAGAAAAATCAATAAATTCTGGTTCTAGATTATATTTTTCTAGCAAAGTTTTTTGCATTGCATATGCTTGTAAAATAGACCCGCAATTGTATGAACGGTGGAATGAAATTAAACCTATATTTTTCATACGATAATCCTTTTCATTTGACTTAATACTTTTAAGCCTACCTTTGCGCCCAACGGAACGGTTATTAACAATTTAGCCCTGCTGAAAAAGCTCGTACCTGCACTAGTTAGAGCAGAATACTTATATTTATCAATATTTGATATAACATCTTCAAATTCCTCAGTATACTTTTCGCGG
>JBIIKB010000093.1:0-2570 GCA_044233405.1 Candidatus Saccharimonadia bacterium
GATTATATTTTTAGCGCTTGAGAAAACTTTATATGCAACTTCTAGATCTTCTGCGACGGACACATCCTCAGGAAACCGTATCCCATCGAAGAGCGATTTTTTATATAATTTAGCCCACGGGCTATTAGAAATTTGGCACTGATAAAGAATTGATTCTAGTCCGAAAAATGATGACATAAATTTTGTTTTATTTGTAGATTCTACTTTCCTTGTATTGCCAAAATACTCAACATAGCTACATATTGATATATCACATTTATTTTTTATTAGATTTTTATATAATAATTCAATCATATCCTTAGCTATAAAGTCGTCTCCATCAACAAATACTATAAAATCCCCACTACTAATATCCAAGGCGGAATTTCTGGCAGAAGAAACTCCTTTATTTTTTTTGTGTATTACTTTTACTCTCTTATCTTTTTTTGCAAAGTCGTTGCATATATCAAGGCTACTATCTTTGGACCCATCATCTACCAAAATAATTTCTAGATTTTTATAAGTCTGTTCAATTACAGAATTTACGCATTCTGCCAAGTAGTCTTCGACATCAAACACAGGCACTATAACCGTTATTTTTTTATATTTCATATTTTATTTTCCCCAGAAACTAAAAATTTTCTTTGAATTGAAATTATAGGCACAATAGATAATACCAGTGTAAAAGGCATGGATTCAGATAAAAAATATACAAGTATGCAAAATAATCCTAGCACATAAACTTCATCATATTCCCTATCTGATTCCTTCCTCCAAATAAGCAAAAAATAAAAAACTATGATATATGCAACCCAGCCGTGCCGCGAAATGAGATTTATATAGTTGTTGTCTAATGCCGATTCGGCACCGCTTCCTTCATATCTATCTTTATTACCAATCAAGTTGAATGCCGCATTGTCCTGAACTCTCAAGTTCCACAAGTAAGGTCTATTGGTTAAGGCGTCATTAATCGGATTCCCTATTTCACCATATTTTGTCGCTACAATAAAACTAGAAGCTGTAAAAAATACCAGCACAACTAAAATAGTCCTACTAATAATTTTGTAAGTCTTTATACTCCCTATAAAATAAATAAGCAGAAAGATCATTAAGGCTATATAGCTAGTACGTGACAAAGTAAATAAGTAAATTATTGTTGAAAGAGCCATCATTACCATCGCATAGGTACGTCTGTATTTAGAGTCAGCAAATACAAAAGCTCCGTTAATTGCGACTATTGTTAAAAACAAAAGGGGCTGATTAGGGTTAGCAAACCCAAGGCTCAATGCCTCTGAACTGCCTGTACTTCCAAACAATGTGCTCGCTTTACCAACAGATTCTCGACCTAACTCAGGAAAAATAATACCTATAGATAAAACTATGCTAAATAAAAAAGAAGACCAAAAGAAAAGGTATTTAGAAGCTAAATTGTATTTTTTTGGATAAAAAACTAGCATTAAAATTAAAACTATAATAACCCAGTAAATCTTAGCGAATAGAGCTAATATTAAGGTCAATAGTATAATGCCGAGTAAAGTCTTCCTATTATTTTTATATAATTTATAAATATTACTAAAATTAATGCAAACAGTCATTACTGTAACTATTGCAAATACCAGAAGAAATATGGGTGCTAAATTAAAAATGCTTATATGTAAAGGTATATCATAGCCTCCGAAGCTTAATGAATAGCATAAGCCAGCTAATGCCGCTATTAGGTAAAATTTTAAGTCTAGATAATATTTTGAAAATTGAATGTTATTTATATTTTTTTTAACTTTCATATCTTTTTAAGCTCATAATATTTAGTAAGCTTTTTTACCTCATTCGAAATATCATATCCCGAACTAGCAATAAAGCTTCGAACACCTTTGGGTCTTTTTTTAGGTGCATTTTTGATTTGACGGGCCCATACTTCGGCCTTACTATTTATATCTAAAAAATAACAACCTTCTTCAGCAAGCGACGCTTTATTTGTAATTACGTCAGAGAGGAAGCAAGGCAATCCATTTGCCTGAGCCTCTATAGGTACCAACGGCAGCCCTTCATACTTAGATGGCATGACTAAGGCATCCATAGCCTGCATAATATCTGCCACATCTTCTATTGGACCAAGAAATAATACATTCTTATATAGATTTAAATTTTGTACCTTTTCTTTTGCAGGGATAATTTCTTCACCAGAACCTACGAGTATTAAAATCGAATTTTTATCATTTTTATAGTATTCATTAAATATGTCTATTAAATAGCTATGATTCTTAGGGTAATCAAACCTACCAACATGCCCCAAAACAAAAGTAGCGTCTTTTATTCCCAATCTATTACGAACTTCTTTACGCTTTTTGTAATTATAAGAAAATTTATTTACATCTATTGCATTGTTTATTACTACATAATTTTCAATTTTTTTACCAAACATAAATTCAATCGAATCTACGGAGCAGCCAGCAAAATCTGTAGCATAGTTTCCTATAATTTTTTTTGCTACAAGCCTGATGTATCTCTTGTGATTTCTATCAAAACTACTCGTATGGCTATGCGCAATTCTCACTGGTACTTTTGACTTTTTAGCAATTGAAAGTGGCAAT
>JBIIKB010000018.1:0-7850 GCA_044233405.1 Candidatus Saccharimonadia bacterium
ACATCTTTTCTGAAACCCAAAAAGTGCACATTTCCTTCTAGGCATAATTTAGTTACCTGCCTTCTATGTTTGCCATTGTAGCTATCTATTCCAGCAAGCAATAAATGAATATCTTTATTCTTCTTAACCACTTTGCTCATAGCATCTATAAGTAGTTTCTGATTCTTGTTTTTATTAAGTTCGGCTACGCATATAAGAACATAGTCTGTGTCTTTAAGGCCTAATGATTTTCTAAGATCTGACTTTTCTTTTTTGGTCATTTTAAAATCAAACTTCTTTTCATCCAATCCAACGCCGGGAACATATTCAACCCTTGTTTTAAACTTACTCTTTGCTCTTTGGTAATCTTCTTTATTTATAGTAATAAGTGTATCCGTATAGCGAGCCAAGATTTTTTCTACAGGATAGTATAAAGCCCAATTTTGAATTGGAGCACCTTTATAAAAATGAAATCCGTGGGCAGTATATATAACTCTTGTACTTTGAGCTTTGCGTGCCTTTAGCGCAGCAAGCCTTGTGATTACGCTTCCCATTGGTGTATGAGTGTGTATTATTTCAAAGCCTTCTGAATCAATTATTTTTTTAAGTTGTTTTCTTGCTTTTAAATTGTTGATTCTAAAAGGACTTCGTTCAAAGCCTACAGTATGCTTTACGTCGCAATGCGGTATTTTGTCTTTGCCATTTGTAGCCACATGCACCTCATAACCGTTGTCTTTGAAGTATTTGAGGTAAGGCAAATGGAAGTTCTTGATATGCGAATCTACAGTGGCTGTAAAAAGAACTTTTTTCTTCATTTTGTCGCCTTACTGCCAGATTTTTTGGGGCGTTCAGAATAAAAAAGTGCTCCGTTTTTGAGTGCAAGCTGGCCTTTAATAAAAGCAGGGGTTTCTTTGCGTGCTTTGGCCTTCTGCTCCTTCAAGGTATTGATTTCGTGGTGTATTGCAATCTTTTCTATCTCTACACCGGTGCGCTTAAGCGCCTCGATGATTGTCATACCAAAAATCTTGGCGTCTCTAGTTAGGCTGATGTTAGAAACGTAATCTAGATCGTATTGGATCTTATCTATAATAGTAAGGTTGTTGCGGCCTTTGGCCTGAGCAAGCCCAGTAATGCCTGGGCGCACACTCACCCTTCGGCGCTGCTTTTTAGACATGTATTTGTAATACTCCGGAATCCAAGGTCTTGGGCCAATAAAAGACATATCGCCCTTGATGACATTAATAAACTGTGGAATCTCATCGAGCGATAGGGCTCTAACTATTTTGCCTACCTTGGTAATTTGATTATGAATATGCACTTCGCGAACATCATTGCCATGAGCCATAGTACGAAACTTATACATCTTAAAATTCTTGCCACCCACTCCGGTACGGTCTTGTACAAAAAGGATTGGGCCCTTGCTATCGATCTTGATAATGATTGCGGTAATAACCCAAGCGGGCAAGCTAATAATAAGTACTATTATTCCGGCGGTAAAATCTAGGACTGGCTTGATGTAGGCGAGATACATATTAACACTACCTACTTCTTTTTGCCTTTGTTATTTTCCTTTTTTGGAATTGCTTCTAAAAACGTCTTTCCGAAGGTTTGAGCTCCAGTTGCAGCCTTGGCAATCAAGGCTGCAGCCTGCTTGGCTGATTCTGTACCGCTAGCTTCGGCCTTGGACATAAATTCTGCTGCTTGCTTGGCTCTAGTCGTTCTACCTTTTTGCACTACTTTTGCTATTTCAGCTTCACGCTTGGCTTTTTCGGCCTTGGCTCTTTCGGTCTTGGCTTTGCGTGTAGCAGCGGCTTTTAGAGCGGCTCTTTTTCGAGCATCTACTTTGGCTTTCTTTGCCCTTTCGATCTTTGCCTGCTTGAGCTGTTCTTCTATGCGATTGCGTCCTTCAGCGGCTTTTCTTTTGATTTCTGCTAGTGCGGCTTTGGTTTTGGCTTTGCGGGCTTCCTTCTTGGCTAGGCGGAGTTTGGCCTTTTCGATTGCCCTGGCTTCTTTTATAGCCTGTGCCTTTTTTTCTTCTATCTCTTTAAGCTCTTGGGCCTTTTTAGCCTCTGCCTCGGCAATCAGCCTTTGTTTTTCTAAAGCAACTTGTTTAATTTTTTCTTCTTCGAGTCTTAATATTCTTTCTGCTTCGTCGCGCTTAGCCTGCTCGGCCATTTCGAGCTTGGCTTTACGAGTAGCGGCAGCTTTAGCAGCGGCACGCTTGCGCTCTTTGACTTTATTTTCTTGAGCCTTTTTCTTCTCTTGAGCTTTACGCTCTTCGGCCCTTTTTTGATTATGAAGCTCTCTTTTGGCTTTGCGCTCGGCAGATTTTGCTTGATGTTTTTCGGTTAAGGATTTCCGTATTGCACCTGATTTTTTGATATATCTCGAAAGAATCGATGTCTTGTTTTTCTTGGGCTTAGATGTTGGTTTGTTCTTTGGCTTATTTTTGTTGTTTATCTGAAAATCATAAACAAAGAACAGAATAATTACAGATAACAAGAATCCTACAGCACCAGCAAGAGCCAGTTGAAGTTTCTTATTAACGTTAAAAGGTTCAAATGAAATACTGGCGCTATCTACAACCTGTATGTTTTCTTTGTCATAAAGTTCTTTAACCTGATCTTTAAATGATTCAATCGTACCGTCTAGTAGTTCTTTGGATCTTTCAGCGCTACCAGATGAATAAGCTAGCTTGATAACTTCAGTGTCCTTATCGCTACTAGTCTCGATAGCACCTACTACCGACTGGAAGCTTTCATTTATATTAAGCTTACTTATAACTGGCTCAATAACACGACGCGATTTAATAAGCTGCTGATAGTTGTTGATAAGTGTTGTATCACTTTTTGAAGTAGTTGAGTTGTTGTTTACAACAAGGAGAGTAGCGTTACTTTTATAAAGTGGCTTTTGAATATATTGGTTATAAATAAAGCCGCCAAAAAGGCCGATTAGCGTGGCACCAACTATAAAATACCAATATTTAATATAATGCCTAATTAGGTCATAAAGGTTAATTTCTTGCACAACAAACTCCAACTTATAATTTGTCGGCTATAATAACACTTTTAAGCTTTATGGTCAATAGTTATTTAGGCTATGCTTATCTGTAAACTAATAATTTAGCTTAAATTTTTTTTAATTAAGTCTATGAGGCCTTTTCTATTTTCGCCAGTAAAGTTGTGGTCGCCGTCTATCTCGTAAACCTCAGCACTTCGCACTTTGTGAAGATTATCGTTATTGACCATTTCGTCTTGTTTGGCTGCAATAATTACAGTAGGCACTCGAAGCGCTAGCTTTTCATAAATAATTATAGGATTGGTTAAATTCAAGCCAAGCATGAATGATGTAGTTAATAATATTCTACTGCCATCCTTTTTGAATATCATTACAGAGCCATTCTTTCTTACTTTCCGGTTCGGCCTCAACTTAGATCTTTTTGCTGATACAGTACTTGGTGGGGCTAATAAAATTGCTTTTGCGGTATCTTGATTACACAATGCGGCCACTATTGCACCTTGGGAATGAGCAACTACAGTGATTATGGCGCCAGGATCTTTCCTGTATATGTTAGTGATTTTGTTTTTTAAAATCTTTGCCTGTTTTCGATAGCTATAGACCGTTGTTAAATTAGATTTACTATCATGTTTGTTATAATCAAACATAACTGGCTTGTAATCAGGAAAGGCTCTTGCGATGTCGCTAAACATACCATTACTATCTTTGCGCACACCAAATCCATGCGAAAACAATAAATATTTCATTTATAAACTCTGTAAACGCTTTATTGATTCAGCTTTTCCTAGTGTTACGAAGATATCGAAAAGTCCAGGCGCCTCGGTACGGCCCGTTAGACCAACTCTTAAAGCATAGAATAGTCGACCTGATTGGACATCTAGCTTTTCTGCAAGTTCACGAAGAGCCTTTTCCACTTGGTCGTGTTCAAAATCGATTGGCTCGATAGCCTTAACCACTTCCGATACCCAGGATTTAATAGTATCAATGTCGTCTTTCTTACACAGCAAGGCTTTATCAACATTTGGAGTCTCAAAAAATATCTCCATTATGTACTTGGCTTCATCGAAACGCTTGATGCGTTCTTTATCGAGACCAAGTACAGTTTTGAAATAATTCATGTTTTCTAGCCAGGCTTCCGGCAGGTACGGCTTGATATGCTCAATAAGCTCTTCATCGCTGAGTTTATTTCGAATGTATTCACCGTTCATCCAGTCTAGGCGATTAACATCAAAAACTGCTGGGCTTTTTTGTACCCTATCAATCTTAAACTTATTTATTAATTCTTCTGGGCTAAAAACTTCTTGAGTGGTACCATCGTTCCATCCTAGAAGAGCCAAGAAATTCAAGATTGCTTCTGGAAGGTAGCCTTTGGCTTTATATTCTAAAACATTCACATCACCATCGCGCTTGCTTAGCTTCTTTTTGCCGTCTGGCCCCAGAATAGAAGGTAGGTGCACCCAGGCTGGGCGATCGAATTCTAATAAGTCATAAAGCAATGCGTGCTTGGCTGTACTGCTGATAAACTCATCACCCCGAATTACATGGCTAATCTTCATAAGATGGTCATCGATCACATTTGCGAAGTTATAGGTCGGAAAGCCGTCGGCCTTAACAATAATAAAATCATCAATTATTTCATGATTAGTTTCAAATTCTCCACGCACCTCATCTTTCCACATAGTCTTGCCTTCTGGTACTTTCAATCTGATTGGTAAGCCTTCAGTATTTTCTGCTTTTTCGCTCGGCTCCATACTATGCCTGTATACAAACGGGCGCTTTTGCTTAATAGCCTCGGCCTTTAATGATTCTAGCTGCTCAGATGTAGCCTGCGAATAGTAAGCTAGGCCCTTATCGACTAGCCTTTGAGCATAATCCTTATAGTGGTTTAGCCTCTGCGATTGAATATATGGGCCATGCTCGCCTGGCTTCTGCTCATACCAAACACCTTCGTCGGGATGCAGGCCAATCCAATCGAGAGATTTGATAATCTGTTCCACCCCTTCTTCAACAAAGCGTTCTCTGTCGGTGTCTTCAAGGCGCAATATGAACTGGCCGCCATTAGCTTTAGCAAACAAATAATTAAATAGTGCGGTTCTAATACCGCCAATATGTAAAAACCCAGTTGGACTGGGTGCAAATCTAACTCTTACAGGATTATTCATACTGATAATTATATCAGATTAAGAGCTTGTCATCAGGTCTTCTGGTGATATCTCATTGAAATTGCCGTCTGCAAGCTGTTTATAAAAAACGACCTTGGAGCTAGTTTCTTCGGGGTCATAAACATACTGCATTCGATTGGCTGAGCCGTGGCCAGAGTAGAATGTCTTTTTATCAATTATTCTTGGGCCGGTAACTCTATCAATTTTGTATTTTATATTGTCTTTCTCAAACTCAATTGACTCTATAACTTGTTTAAGTTTTTTATTGTCTTCAAGAGCCTCTTCTTTGCGACTGGAATTATCAATAGTATATTGGTCGTCTATAAGATCAACCAATTCTTCCCAGGCTCTATCGTTCATAGGCTGGTGGCTATTTTAATTATTTGGTCTTGGTTTAAGTCTTGGCCCTTGCTGTCTAATTTATACCAGGTTCCTTTATTTACCCAAGTGGCTTCATTTTTGCCAAGAACATAGATCGTTAGTCCTTGGGCCTGAAGAGCTAAATAATTTTCGGCTTTTGGTGCAACATAATTTTCGGCTAATGCTTGGCTGTCCCAATCTGTCTTGCTTTGAGTTACTGATATACGATTATCACTAGAACCTCCAAGCAGGCTATAGCTTACTGTACCCGGATTAGTTTGTATTCTTCCGCCCAAGTTATATCCAGCCGGAACGTATCCTGGCATAGTGGCGCTTATTCCCGCCTTAGCGCTAGCGATCTTGAAGGCCAAGCTAGGGTAATTAATTCTCCATATGTAGGCACCGGTGGCGAATAGAGCAGCAATGCTTACGGCTATGGCTACTGGCTTGGCTACTTTTCCGGCTTTGTTTTTAGACTTTTCTGTATTAGGCTGGTTAGACTTATGTTCTTCTTGTAATTTAGGTTGTTCTGCTGGGCCAGAATAAATATCTGTAGCCATTGCAATTTTATTTTGATGATCCTGTGGCTCTGGCTGGCTATTATTTGGCTGAGCAGCAGTTTGGCTAGTATTCACAGCCGGAGCTTGATGAGTCAGAATATCAGCATTTAAATTAGGGTTAGGGTTGTTTTGTGCAACCGCAGTATTAACCGAAGCTTTTAATTGATCAAATTGATCATCTGAAAGCACGCCCGCCTTTTTATCTAGCGACATGGTGCCCATGGCTGCGGCTGCAGGCATGGTATTTGAAGCGGATATCGGAGCCACAACCTCGTTAGGGGCTGCTGGCTCTTGTGGCTGGTGAGTTGTAATAATTGCTGGAATTGAAATAGCTTCTGCAGGGGCCTGGTCGACTGAAGTCTGGTTTAAAGCAGTAGATTCTTGCATTTCGGGCTTAGACATTCTAGGTGGAGGGGTGAATTTCATTTCAGCCGAATTAAGTTCTGATAATTCATCTGAGGCTGGGGGCTGTGTATTAAACTTTTGAACAGAGTCTGCGGCCGCTTGAGGTGCGTGTTCTTGGGTAGCATTAATGGGGCTGTTGGTCTGCATTTGCTCTGCAGCGTTAGATTGAGAATTATTAACACCCATCATTGCATTATCTTCTGTAGGAGTCCCACAGCGCATACAAAAATCTTTACCCGCGATTGTAACGCGGTCATCTTCTGAACAATTTGGACATTTGCTTAGTTCTATCATACTCACCCTTTAGATATAACCATTATAAGTTATTACAACATAAGCGTAAAGCTATTTTTGGCTACGTTTTTCTTTTCTGACCTGCTTTATAAAATTAGGAATTGCTAGCTGCCGCCTAATTCTTTTTGGCTGAATGATTAATCTCCATAACCATTCTAAACTCAACTTTCTCATCCAGGCGGGAGCTCTTTTAATACTGCCTCCCAGTTGATCGTAATCGAAACTGCCGCCCTCACCAATAAGCACCTTTGCGTTAAGTTTATTTTGATGTTTAACAATAAATTTTTCTTGCTTTGGAAAACCCATTGCGCAGAATAACACGTCTAAATTCTTGCTTGCTATATCTTTAACGAGTTCAGATTCGGAACTTTCTTCATAGAAACCAGACCAAATATTGACTTTAATATTTTTAAATCTTTTTTCTAATTCCTTTTGGGTTGCTAAGGTATCTTTTGGCCCGCCCAATATGCCTATTTTAAGATTATTTTTGCTAGCTAGCCTTAATAGAGGAAGTGTCTGATCCACACCCGCCATTCTTTGGGGTACTATTTGTTGGCGCCATTTTTCTGATTGTAATCTAAATATCAAACTTAAATACGTAGAAATAATATTACTTCCAATGTTTGGTTTGCCGTACAGGTAGCTAGCAGCCCACTGTATTGCCGAAGAATCAGCTATGTTTATATCTGAACTGTTTAGAAGTTTTTTAACGTCATCGTTTTTACCAGCCAGAGATAAAAACTCCACATAAGGTTTAAATATTATTAGCGGTTTTTTAGTTTCTTTTTTTGCATATTCAACTATCAGGCTGTTTATTTCTTCGATTTTATAAACATCAATCCTGACACCTAAAATATAAATTGAGCTATTTTGCATCTATTACTCCTCTAAAGTGCTCTTCAAATTTTTCTTCACTAAATTTGCTTCTGGCATAACCACCGTTAACGGATTTGAAATCTATACTTTTTTCATATTTTACTATTGCTCGATTTAGGCTTTCTTCGTTAGCATGGTCATAAAATATACCTGTTTTATTTTCTATAACTATCTCCTGCGCACCGCCCCCACGAAG
>JBIIKB010000059.1:0-3728 GCA_044233405.1 Candidatus Saccharimonadia bacterium
TAAGATTGCCCGTTCGGCACCCGATAATTTTGGTAAGTTTTTAGCCTTTGGTATTGCTTTCTGGATTGGCTTTCAGGCAATGATAAATATTTCGGCAATGCTAGGGCTTATTCCTTTAACGGGTATACCACTACCTTTTGTAAGCTATGGAGGAACAAGTTTGGTAGCACTGTTAATTACGGTAGGTATATTGCAAAATATTTCTAAATACACCTATAAGGAGGTCTATGATGAAGATTCTGGTAGCAGGAGGAGGCACGGCAGGTCACATATCGCCAGTGCTCGCCGTCATCGCGTCGATTCGCAAGCTCAATAAGGAAGCTGAAATACTTTTTGTATGTTCTGGTAAAGATTTTGAAATAGACTTGCTTAAAAAGAATAATATTAGCTATAAAATTATCCCAACCGGGAAGTTTAGAAGATATGGTAGGGGAAAGTTTGCTGAACTAATTGATGTTAAGACCCAAATCCAAAACATCAAGGACCTGGGCAGAACGGTCGGCGGATACAATTATAGTCGTAAAATAATAAAGCAATTTAAGCCAGACGTTATCTTCTTAAAAGGCGGGCATGTTAGTTTGCCTGTGGGGCTTGCTGCAAGCAGAATGAAAGTTCCTTATGTTATTCACGAGTCTGACATAGTAATGGGTAAGGCCAATAAGCTTCTTTCTAAAAAGGCCTCGGCTATCGCGGTAAGTTTTCCTGTGGAGGCCTATAAAGATGTCAATAATCCAAAAATGTATTTTACTGGCAACCCAGTCAGGCCTGAATTTTATATAAATGCCGAATTAAAGCCCAAATCTATAAAAGAACAAAAACCGAACATTTTTATTTTTGCAGGTTCTCAGGGAGCTGAATCAATTAATAATGTTTTGTTTGAAAATATCGAATTGATTTTAAAAAATTTCGATGTATTGCATATTGCTGGTCAAGCAGGGGTGGAGAGGGCGAGGTTCGTTAAGCATAGGCTTCCCAAGGAGCTAAAAAAATCTTATGAACCTTACGGTTTTTTATCTGATGAAATGGTCGCGGCATACAAGTGGGCAGACATTGTTGTGTCAAGGGCAGGCATGAATTCCCTTTCTGAGCTTGCTGCGCTTTCAAAGCCTTCAATTATTATTCCTCTTGCAGGCTCAACCAATAATCATCAATTTAAAAATGCGAATTATTTAGCAAAACAAGGGGCGGTGAGGGTGCTTTTGCAATCAGATCTAGAGGGTAAAAGGTTAGTAAATGAAATTTCTAAGTTGGCGAGTGACCACGAAGCTATGAGCTATTTGTCCACGAGCATTCATAAATTTTTTAAACCAAATTCAAGCACTGCAATTGCGGAATTAATACTTAGCCTCGGAATCAATAGAAATAAGAAAGAGGCATAGTTGAAAAGAAGAAATGTTAAGCGTTCATACAGGTTTTCGCTACCCTCAAGCAAGTCTACAAGGGAATCTTCTGGAATAGTTAAGAAGCCCACCAAAATAAACTGGTTTGAGCTCTTAAGAAGATATGCTTTTTATATCTTACTTATAGTTGTAGCTATGTATGTTGTATTTTTCTCTGGCATATTTAGGGTAAGCAGGGTAGACGTACAGGGACCGAACAGCGAACTTTCACAAGATCTGGAGAGTGAATCAAATAAATATATTAAGGCTTTGTTTACAGGTAGTAATTGGTTGTTTATTGATGCAGGCTCGTTAAAAAGCCAGCTTCAAAAGACTTTCACAGGCCAAGAATCAATCACTGTTAGTAAAACATTCCCTAATCGAATAGAAGTTAAGACCGACGAACAAAAGTCTGCAATTATTTGGAAGACTGGAAATCAGCGCTACGTCGTGTCGATCAATGGACGTTCGCTAAGCGAAACAAAGGATCAAAACACCAATGGCCTACCTGTAGTTATAGACGGCAGCAGCATACCGGTTAAAGTCGGCGATAGGGTAGTTAGTAGAGATTTTGTGGACTTTGTTTTAAAGCTCAATGACTATTTTAAAGATAATAAAATAGAGGTTGAACAGATATTTGTCACCGAAACTACAAGCGAACTCAATGTTAAATTAAAAGATGGCTATGTTATAAAGTTCAATACATCAGATCCAGCAGACTCACAAATAAAGTCTTTGGCTGCGACGCTGGCGCTTATAAAATCACAGAACAAAAAGCCTTCAGAATATATCGACTTGAGAGTAACCGGCAAGGCATTTTACAAATAAAAACTCAAAAATTAAACTGACTCCCCCTATGTTCGGTTTTTGTTTAAATAGTAATAAATTAAGAACTAAGTACAGAGACTAAGAAGCACCAGATTTTCACAGTCTTAATCTAATAAAAAGTTAAAATCGGGGAGAACTGAATTTTTCTGATTTTAACTATTTATTTTAGATATATAGTTAATATATGCTTTATGTCGCAAAAGATATATTGTGCGACACGGCATATTTTATTCTAAGTTGATAGGTAGTACATCTATATTGTGCTTTATATAAAGTAAATTATGCTATTGTGTTTTTAGGGCTGCTAAATGCTTATTACTTGCGTCGTCTCTGTCTATTGTTGTTAGGTCTTGAATTGTTCTTTTTATTCTTAATTAAGTCACTGTAGCGCTTAGGCTCAACTCCAGCAATTTCAGGACGTTTCTGAGCCTGTTTAGCAGGCTTTTGGTTGTCATGATGTGTATTTGTGTGCCTAGAGTTTTCTTGGCCTTGGGCGGTCTTAGAAGCTTGATTGTCCGAAGGGCCGGCCCAGTCGGCTATTACGTTTTCTACCTCTGATCGCTTCATAGCATATTCACTGCGTGAATGTTCTATAATTTCGCCAGTATAGTCATGGGTAGGAGAGGGCATCATAAGGCTTTTAGCACTAAAAGGATTAGATGTTTGGCCATCTATGCTCATACTTACATATATGTTTTGCTTATCAAGATTCACTAAATCAATAGGTTCAAATACCGGGGCAAAGTACTTCGCTAGATAGTCAGCATCATCCGCCCCTACCCTAAAGGTAATCATGGAGCCAACATTACCAAAGACTGCATCACGAACTTCCTCTGGCATCTGTGAAATGTACTGGTTTGCAACAGTAAGCCGTAGCCCATACTTACGAGCTTCAGATAAAATCACGGCAAAAGACTCAGTAGCAAAGTTCTGGAACTCATCAACATACAGATAAAAAGGACGGCGCTCTTCAATATCGGCCACGTCCGCTCTGCTCATTGCGTCTAGCTGAATTTTAGTAATTATTAGTGAGCCAAGTATCGCAGCGTTATCTTCTCCTATCTTACCTCGGCTTAGGTTTACAATTATGATCTTGCCTTCATCCATTGCCTTTCTAATATTGAACGAACTCTTAGGTTGACCAATTATATTTCTAATCAGTGGCACGGCCGTAAAGGCTCCAACTTTGTTTAGTACAGGCTGTACAGCCTCAGATGCAAATTTGTCATTCCAAGAAGCAAACTCTGTTACCCAGAAGGCTTTCACAACTGGATCGCTAACATTGTCTACTATAGATTTTCGATAAGCTTTATCAGTAAGCATTCTAGTTATACCAAGCATAGTTGTACCTGGTGTTTCTAGAAGTGCCAATAGTGTAAATCTAAGGATATGCTCTAGTCTTGGGCCCCAACTATCACCAAACATTTTCTTTAAAACACCAACTATCTCAGAAGCGATGTTGTTGCGCCTGTTTATATCAGTATATTCCATTGGGTTAAATGCTACCGGGAATTCGGCGTC
>JBIIKB010000042.1:0-4640 GCA_044233405.1 Candidatus Saccharimonadia bacterium
ACGAAGCGGCATAATTATGTGAATTTCGGTGCCATCCTTACTTTTAGGCTTAATGAGTAGGGGGTCGAGCTTATCATTTATTCCTATAACCACGGTCTTATCGTTTACGACCGATAATATATCAGTTATATACTTGGCATTTATATTTATAGATGCATCTTTGCCGTTCTTTTTAACGGGCAATTTAATGGTGTTCTCGCCAACATCACTAGTCTGCGCATCAATCGTTAGCTCGTCTTTTAAAACGTTTAGGGCAATGCCGTGTGAGCTCTCACGGGCAAAAACAGAGCTGACCTTTACTGCCTCAACTAACTTTTCTTTTTCACATTCAATCGTTGTTGTGGTAGTTTCGGGAATAATTTTTTGATATTCAGGGTATTTACCTTCTGTGAGCTGCGAAATAAGCTGGCTCTCTCCAACCACAAATGATATTTCAGATTCACCGATTTTAATTTCAACATCTTTCACTTCTTCTGTTGATATCAATCTTAAAACCTCCGAAATAGTCCTTACCGGAATAATACAGCTAATTTCTTCTTTTGATGCGCACTTACTTTTTATCTCTGAAAGTCTATAGCTATCCGTTCCAGCTAACACCATCTCACCAGACTTAATACTGAAAAACACACCAGCTAGTACTGGCCTAGATTCATCGATACTTACACTGGCAATTACTTTTTCAAAATTACTTTTAATTTCATCGGATGAAAAGTTGATAGATTTGGTATTAGATAACTTCGGCAGGGTAGGGAACTCACTAGCTGAAACACCATTGATTCTACTGTGAATGCCATTTCCTTTTAAGGTTAGGTTAGAATCGTCAGCTATTAGCTGCAGGGTGTCTTCAGATATCGATCCAATTAGTTCGCTAAG
Source organism: Candidatus Saccharimonadia bacterium (assembly GCA_044233405.1). Lineage (GTDB taxonomy): Bacteria > Patescibacteriota > Saccharimonadia > CAILAD01 > BJGX01 > BJGX01. The sequence continues at coordinate 874 of JBIIKB010000042.1, forward strand.
TAATCGAGCGGGGATTGATATCTTTCCTTCTTTTTCGACTTTTGCACCAAGCTTTGTAGTTATTGCTAGATCAAGATTAGTAGAGCTAAGTTTTAAAATATTCTTTTCGGTTTCAATTAGTATATTTCCTAGTACCTCTAGAGAATTTCGGCTACTAACTAAGCGTGAGCAAATATTTACTGCCTTTAATAGATTCTTAACTTTTATAGCGACTTTCATTTAAAACTCCAATTTAGATTTGTCTTATTTATTATATTTAATTTATTTAATAGTAGTAATAGTAATAGTTGTTGTGGAAAGCGTGCAAAAGCTGCAAAAAAGCCTTTATAAAGGCAAAACTTAGTAGGGATAAGTCTTTGAAAACTGCGCAATAAATTATGTACAACATTGGGTATATTAACAGTTTTTATTTTTCCAAATTCGTCAAGCGTGAATTTATTGTGAATAAAGTCAGTCTTTTTCACAAGATATACACTATTTTTACACATACTTATCCACATGTTATTGGCCCACCAAGAGCTTTTTAATAGACTGAATATCTTGGCTCATTACTGAATCACGGGCCATTTGTGTAGATATTTTATTCACTCCATGCATGATTGTCGTATGATCTTTCCCACCTAAACTCTTGGCTATTCTTGGAAAACTCATATCTAATTCTTCGCGCATAATATACATTGCTATCTGGCGAGGCACCACCACCTCCCGAGAGCGTTTGGTTCCAGTAATGTCATTGTAGCTAATCTCGTAGTAATCGGCAGTCTTTTGAAGTACTGTTTTAGAGTTAACTTTAACTTGTGTTTTTTGAATATACATCCCCAGAACTTCTTGGGCAGTATTTATATCTATCGGTTGGCCATGTAATCGAGAGTGAGCCACCACTTTTGTTAAGGCTCCTTCTAGTTCACGGATGTTGTTATCGATATGGGTGGCTATAAATTCGGCCACATCCATACCTAAATCTATAGAGTTGGTGTTGGCTTTATTCATGAGTATCGCAACACGGGTTTCGAAATCGGGAGGTTGAATATCTGCAACCATACCCCATTCAAAGCGACTTCTTAAACGCTCCTCTAGTGTAGGTATTTCCTTAGGGGGTCGGTCGCTACACAGAACAATTTGCTTGTTGTATTGATGTAGCGCGTTAAAGGTATGAAAAAACTCTTCCTGAGTCCTTTCCTTACCTGCAATAAACTGCATATCATCAATGAGCAAAACATCAGCACTGCGATATTTATTTGAGAACTTCTCACCTTTTCGTATAGCTGACAAAAAAGTATTTATAAACTCTTCACTGGTAGAGTAGAGGATTTTCATTTTGGGATCTCTGGCGTGTATTTCATTACTGATAGCCCAAAGCAAATGGGTTTTGCCCACCCCAGCAGGACCATATAAAAATAGTGGATTGTACATTTCGCCAGGCTTTTCGCTAACAAGTTGAGCTGCCGAAAAAGCTAGCTTGTTGCTTGATCCTGTAATGAAGTTATTGAATTTGTATTTTTCATTTGGCCTAAATTCACCATAAGATTCAATACTGGACTGTTCATTGTTAGGGTTAGAGTATTTTTGCCTAGCTTTTTGAATAGGCATTCTAATTGAGTTGTCATCTGGCTTAAATTTTGGCTTTTCCATATCGACACCAGGGCCGGACTTCTTGGTGGTGTATTCGACAGTGTTGATATTTGGATCAATCTTTCTGATAGCATCTAGTATTTCGGTATGGTACTTATCTTGAATCCATTGGCGAGTAAAGATATTGGGGACATAAATAATTGCCTTACCACCATCGAGCTCGGTAAGCTCAGTTCCCTTGAGCCAAGTTTGAAAATTGGCCTCAGATAGAACTATTTCTAGTTCACCCAAAACAGACCCCCAAACTGTTTGTAATTGATTATCCATTTACCCTCTCTTTTTTTCCACTATACACTATTTGAATAGTGGTTTTCCACAATTTTATCACTTAAACTTCAAAAAAACTTTGGCACTTGTGGATAATTGTAATTTTAACTCTTTTGTTGTACAATAATCAGGTTATGAAGCGAACTTATCAACCAAAGAAAAGACATCGCCAAAGAGTGCATGGTTTTATGAAGCGCATGTCATCTAAGGCAGGCCGAGCAATCTTAAAAAGACGAAAGCTCAAAGGCCGAGCAAGGCTATCTGCTTAAATGCTTGCGCGGACCAATCGACTCCGCAAGAATAGTGATTTTCAGAGACTCTACAAAACAGCTAAGAGGTTTGCAACACCAAACCTCGTTTTGTATTACATGCCCTCTAATTTAGATCATTCTCAAATTGGCTTTGTGGTATCTAAAAAAGTATCTAAAAGTGCCGTAAGGCGAAACAGCTTAAGGCGCAGAGCCAGTGGAATTGTCGAAGAGCTATATAAAGACATAAAAAAACCACAAAAAATAATCGTTTTAATAAGAAAAGACTTTACTGAATTAAAACCAGAACAGCTTAAAAATGAAGTTAAAAACTTATTTAGAGGAGTAGTGGATTGAAAAAAATATTAATTAAAACAATAGAACTCTACCAGAACACAATTTCGCCAGACCATAGTCCACGTAAAGCAAACTATCCATATGGATATTGCAGGCATTACCCCACGTGTAGTGAATACTCAAAGCTGGCAATAAAGAAGCACGGGGCTATAAAAGGTGTTGGTATAAGTATCTTTCGTATAGTACAATGTAACCCGTTAGCAAAACCTAAAATTGATTTTAGGTTTATAGAAGAGGAGAGAAAATGATTGGTCAATTTTTTAACACTATACTTATCGAGCCATTAGTAAATGCTCTATTTTTTGTTTATGGAATAATTCCAGGTCACGACTTTGGTCTGGCAATTATTATATTTACCATTCTTATTCGCTTAATACTTTGGCCACTTGCCAGTAAGCAACTTCATAGCCAAAAGAAAATGCAATCTTTACAGGGCGATATTTCTAAAATAAAGATTAAAGCAGCCGGCGATAAACAAAAAGAACAAGCAATGCTAATGGAGCTATATAAAGAGAAAGAAGTTAATCCTTTTTCGGCTTGTTTGCCTGCACTTTTGCAGTTTCCGATATTGATTGCAATGTTTGTGGTGTTCCAAAAATCAACTGGAAGCATTAATGATATCCAGGCTATCCTTTATGGACCAGTTAAGAACCTTCCTTATATCCAAAGCCTAATTAATGGTAGCGTTCAGTTTGACGCCTCGCTATTTGGCTTAATTAATATGGCCAAACCTAGCTATCTTCTAGCTATTCTTGCCGGAATTACTCAGTTCTTACAGGTAAAGATGATTACTCCTCGTAAACAGAAAACTGACACCAAAGACCCGCAGGCTCAAATGACTTCATTTATGAATTACACCTTCCCTGCTCTTACGGTTTTTATCGCTTGGACTCTACCAGCAGCCTTGCCTCTATACTGGATATCAACAAATATGGTGGCAATATTCCAGCAGTGGCTAATTATGCGCGGTGAAGTTGAAGAAATGGAAGAAATGGATGTAGTAAAAGTTGTTAAAAAGGGCGGCACAACTAAATCAACCAAGAAACTTCCCAAACCAAAAGTTAAAACTAAGCTTAAAAAAGGTAAAAAATAATGTCAGCAGTCGAAGCCAAAGATATAGCCCAGAAGCTGCTAGACACCATGGGAATTCCTGCAGTAGTTGAAATAAGCTCAGACGAGCCAATTTATTTAAATATCAAATCTGACGATTCAGCCCTATTAATTGGAAAAGGTGGAGATAATTTAAGATCATTTCAGTCTATG
>JBIIKB010000040.1:0-4769 GCA_044233405.1 Candidatus Saccharimonadia bacterium
ATAATTACGATTGTCATTTGACCAGTATAGCAAAAATCACAAAAATAATTTTTAAGCGTTATTGGTAATGAGTATATATAATTAGTAGAATATAAAAATATGATAAAAAAGATTTTATTTTTTGCCACTGCCTTACTGGCAATATCCTTAATCGGCGTTTTTGGATTTTTGTTAAAAAGTAATCAAAATAGCTATTCAAGAAATATTGTCCAGAACACCGATAAAAGCGAACAGGCTTATAATCCGCCCAAGCCAGATAAAAACGCCCCTAAGTCGGAACCAGCATCTACAGTAGTAACAATTTCTAGCCAGGCAGACCTAAACGCATTGGCTCAAGCAAACAATATAAAACCCGAGAGCATAAAAAAAATAGAAGGTAGCAGTAGCTATGAAGTAGCTGTTTCTAAATCAGAGCTCATAGTTCCTACAGGCATCGAAGAAAGAGTTAAGACCCAGGAAAACATCATTTATAAAGCGATGGCTACCCCTAACGACCCTTTGTTTCAGTATCAATGGCACTTAAATAAAATATCAGCTCCACCAGCCTGGGATATATCAAAAAGCTCTAGCTCAATAAAGGTAGCAGTAATAGATAGTGGTTTTGCATTAGACCATCAAGACTTAACTAATAAGTTTGATAAAGCTAATGCCTATGACTTTATCAATAACGATAGTATTCCAATGGCAGGGGATACGGGAGCTTTTGTTTACCATGGAACCATGGTTGCTGGATTGGTTGGCGCATCAACTAATAATGGAATTGGAGTATCTTCAGTAGGCTGGGATGTAAGTATTTTGCCAATTCAAGCTTTAAATGATTCAGGGGAAGGAAATACTTTTACAATCGCATCTGCAATTAATTATTCTGTATCTAAAGGTGCCAAGGTTATCAATTTAAGTCTTGGCTCATTTAGCGCGGACCCTGTCATGGAAGCCGCAATTAACAACGCAATATCCAACGGGGTGTCTGTAGTAGCTGCCTCTGGAAACAGTGGCTGTGACTGCATAATTTATCCTGCGAATTATACAAATGTTATAGCTGTAGGCGCAACTGACATAAATGACAACAGGGCATCATTTAGTAACTATGGCAATAATTTAGATATAGTAGCCCCTGGAACTGGAAGCATAAGAACAACCTTTATGAGCGGTAGTAACAAAACAAGCTTATACACCACAAGCGCAAATGGAACTTCTATTGCAACTCCAATTGTTTCTGGTGCAATTGCCTTGGTTTTAGATAAAAAACCAGATCTTAGACCCACTCAAGTAGATGCGTTTTTAAAAAATGGTGCCGATAAAGTTATAGGCATGAATGACCAGAATTTTACAAAAGAATACGGGTATGGGAGGCTGAATATAGAAAAAGTTCTTACTTTCTACCAATCTGCCTATGCAGGACAATCTTCATTCCCAACCATCCAGGCTGGACAGTCTGCCACAGGTTTCTTCATGTATCGTAATACCGGTAATATGAATTGGTATGACGATGTTAGTTTGCCATCTGCTCCTGCAGGTACTAACCCAGTAAGACTTTCAACTACCAACCCAACCAACAGGGCCAGTATCTTTGGCAACAATTGGGGAGTAAACAAGAACAGACCAAGCAACAACTTAGCTGCAGTCTACGAGTCAGACGGAACAACACTGGCTGCTAACCAACACATAGTTCAACCAGGACAAATAGGTAAATACAGCTTTACCTTCGATGCCCCATCTGGCATGGCCCCAGGAACTTACCAGGAATTCTTTAAGCTAGTTGCAGAAGGATTACCAGACACAGCTATTAACAACCCAGGTACATATTTGAGTGTTAGGGTTCAGTAGGGAATGTCACGGCGTAGAGTAAAACTTTCGATTAACTTTCTTATTGATAATAAAAAGTAATATAATAAAGTAGTTAAATTAAGGGCATATGATGAGGATATTAACCGTATTTGGAACAAGGCCAGAAGCAATAAAACTTGCGCCTGTAATCAAGCAATTAAATTCAGAAAAGATAGACAACATTGTTGTCTCGACCGGGCAGCACAGAGAAATGCTAGATCAAGTTCTAGAAATATTTGATATCAAACCAGATTATGATTTAGGCATAATGTCGAAGGTAAAAAACTTATCCGAAATAGCAAACCAAGTTCTTATAGGCCTAGATGAAATTATATTAAAAGAAAAGCCTAATATTGTAATTGTGCAGGGGGATACTTCTTCTGCCTTTGTTGCTGGGCTTGCGGCTTACCATAACAAAGTAAAGGTTGCGCATGTCGAGGCGGGGCTAAGAACTTATGATAAATATAGTCCTTTTCCTGAAGAAATGAATAGAAAACTACTTTCTGCTATTGCTGATTATCATTTTGCTCCTACCAAGAGTGCAAGAGAAGCCTTATTAAGAGAAGGAGTAGACGAAAAAACCATTTATGCAACTGGCAATACAGTAATAGATGCTCTTAATGCGGTATCTGCAAAAGAAATACCTTTTATGGACAAAAAACTAAAAGACATAGACTTTATCAATAAAGAAATAATATTGCTAACTACTCATCGAAGAGAGAACCTAGATACTGGCATGCAAAACATTTTTGATGCTATAAACGAAATAACTAAAGATAATCCCAATGTAGAAATAATATTTCCGGTCCACCTTAACCCTGCTATTGGCGAGCATGCAAAAAATGTATTAGGAGATAATAGTTCGGTTCATCTTTTAGAGCCCCTTGGATACACTGATTTGGTTGGCGTTCTTAAAAACTGCAAGCTAGTGCTGACCGACTCTGGTGGCATCCAAGAAGAAGCTCCAGCTTTCGGAAAACCAGTGCTGGTATTAAGGGATACTACCGAGCGACCAGAAGGGGTTGAGGCCGGAACATGCAAGCTAATTGGCCTTAAAAAAGAAGATATTATAAATAACACAAATGAATTATTGAAAAGCCCAGAGTCTTACGAAAAAATGGCAAAGGCAGTTAATCCTTACGGCGACGGAACAGCAGCTTATAAAATAGTTGATATTTTAAGAGCTACAGACCAATGAGAGTATTTAGCCAAGACAAAGACTTAATATTTAGAATTAACCAATTTAAAGACTTAACCAAAACAACCACAGCAAAGCACTCCAGCATTGTTTTTGGCGGAAACCTCATTTCAACAGGCCTTGCTGTTATAGCAACTTTATTTTTAGCCAGGACACTTGGGCCAGTTAATTACGGTACTTTATCTATTTACACTTCTATATACACTACAATTCTAGGCCTTACTGATTTTGGGTTAGGCCTTACTGCAGTAAAACTTATATCTTCAAATTTGAAAAACAATCCTCATAAATCGCACTCTTACATGAAAATTATTTTTTATATGGAAGTGCTTTCAGGCCTAATAGTAGCTTTGGTAGGAATAATTTTTTCTGGGCTAATTGCAAAGGGTCTGGGCGGTGAATACTTACTATTCCCAGTCAGAATGGCCTTTTTAGCAGGTGCTTTTGCTTCGACGGGTGCATTCGTTGGCCCATTTCTTACATCGCATGGTAAGTTTTTTAAAAACTCAGCCCTAGGAGTGAGTACTTCAATTGTAAAAACGGCTGGGGTTGTTATTTTGTTTTTGTTAACATCCCTTACGCTGAATAATGTTATTTTATTTTATGTTATTTTAAACATTGGAATGTTTTTAGTCGGAGTAGCTATATCGCCAAAAGGTTTTACTGAAAAAACAACAAAAAATGAAAACAAAAAAGCTATCAAGGACATATTCCATTTCAGTAAGTGGGTTTTACTTTCTTACTTTGCGACAGTTATTGCAAGTAGACTGGACATTTTTCTTATATCTAGGTACAAAGGTCAAGAACAGGTAGGTATTTATTCAGCTGCTTTACAATTGTCACTTCTTCTTCCGTTGCTTATAGGCTCAATGACGACTGTTTTATTGCCTTTAGTAAGTAAGTATAAAAAGAAAGCTGAATACTTAAGCTATATTAAAAAATATTTTATTGTTGCTACCGCAATAATCATTTTGTGTATACCTGCTTTAATTATTTCGCCTTATTTAATTAAAATTATATTTGGTAGTAAGTACGATAGCTCTATATTGATATTTCAGATTTTATTCATTGCATACCTGCCTTCTGTTTTGGCCAATCCTATCAGCTTAATTGTATTTTCAATGAATAAACCTAAGAGCATTACAATTATCAATTATTTACAGCTAGTATTGGCAGTCATACTTAATGTATTATTGATTCCTAGGTATGGTATTTTCGGTGCGGCTATAAGTTTCTTAGTTACAAATATATCATCTGCAATAGCAGTTTTGAGCTATACGCTGTATTCAGTAAAAAAGATTAAAGATTAATTGTATAGGAGTTAATTATTTTAGAAGAAATAAAAAAAATTATTAAAGAAAACAAAAAGGACATAAAGTTTAAATCTATATTAGAATTGGGTCCTGGTTTTTCAAATACAACACTTGAATTGGCAAAAGACTATAGCCCAAATAAAATATGCATAGTTGATAACACGAAAGATGTCTTAGAGTTTCAAAGAAAACAACTTTCAAAAATTAAGGCAGAAAAAAAATATATCTATCAAGATCTGTCGGACTTAATGGGGCTATCAAGCAAAAAAATAGATAAATTTGATTTAATTATTTGCACAGAAGTTATGGAGCATGTCGGTGATCATTATGGCCTCGCCAAATACATCTCGAAACACTTAAGCAGCAAAGGGGTCTGTATTATATCGGTACCCAGCAAAAGGTCTGAAAGAGCCTTTCACGCTATCAATAAG
>JBIIKB010000041.1:0-4670 GCA_044233405.1 Candidatus Saccharimonadia bacterium
TTATCATTGTTCATGTCACGCAACCTACCAGATACCAAGGTTCAGAAAGTTTCAGATTTGAAACTACAAGAACAAATTTAATTGAAAAACACTTTAAAAAGTGGGACAATATCGCCACATCGCACCTTTAAAGGAGGCTAGATGTACAAGCCAAGCTTGATAGAAAATCTTGGTAGGTACATTCCGAATCCTCCAAGACATGCGCCAAAGATTCTTCCTGATCAAAGTCTGGTAGTAATCCTAGAAACAAAGAAAAGTGTTACTGCAATTGATGTAACTCACTTTTTTGACTACGAGATGCACTACAAAGACTTTTTAGCTGGAGAATATCAATGTTTTGAATTGTATGCCGTTGGGACATTCATTCTTAAAAAGTGCAAAATTGAGGACCACCCAGGGGGTAAGTGAAATGGCTAAAAAGCAACCTGACTCCACAGGCTTTGTAATTGCTTTTGTACTTTGCTTGTTTTTCTCAGCAATTTTGTTGTATGTATTGCCAGTACTTTCATTCATACCAATAATCGGTGCTCTTTATTTCTTTTATAGCATACTTTCTGACTACCTTATCCGAAAAGGCAGAAAGCACATAGAAGAGACGTATGGTAAAAACTAACCATTTCTTAATGAAGTGGTTTTTATTTTTACAAAAAAATTTTTTCTTGTATTGCTTTTTTTGTGAGTATATAATTAGATAAAACCATAACATTTATAGGAGTTAAAATGAATAGCATAGAGATGCCAGAGCCAGGATACTTAAAAGAGCTTGCAAGTGAAGGTCCTCAAAAAAAGGAGAAATACATTCAAGAGCACCCATTGCTCAGAGGATATATCGACAGAGCAAGTGCGGCCGGCCTAAATAGACTAGCAGATGGGCTTAACAGGCAAGTAGATCATACTGTAGGGAATATGCCTACCGTAAGACGTGGTTCTTCAGAAGAGATTCCGATGGGAATGAATATACAGACTTATTCGCCGGATGAAATTTTAGAAATAGAAAGAAATGATTATTTTCAAGATTCTGCACTATACGATTTAGCTAGAATCGATGCTGGTGAAAATTTAAAGGGCAACGATATCATTGCTGTTGATGAAGCACCTTTTCATAGGCCATTATTCGCCAACACGGTTCAGTCCGATCTTTCTCCAGGTCACTTTAGTCTTCAGCAGACCAATGAAACCATAAGAGCCCTATTGGAAGTCTTAGGAACTGATCCTGAAGATTTAACCCCTGCTGAAACAACAGTTAGGGCCGATGATAGTTGGCTTATGCACGATGTTCCATTTATGGGTGGTGGGGCTTCAAAAGACTTGGTAGTTAGAGAGGCTCCGGTACAAAACCGAGGCAATGATAGGTTGGTTGTACAAATACTAGAATTCACCTGGGTTCCAACAAAATATAGCGATGATACAATACGTCAAGAACCAGAAAAAAGATATGTAGTTATGAGAGTAATAGAAAAACCTAAACCAGGAAACAAACCCACAATTGTGGTCTAGTTCTAAAATCCTATTTTAAGCTGCTCGGCTTTAGCTACACTTCCGCCTTCGCCTGCCACAAGCCTGGTTAAGAAATTAAATATTTCCACCATTGCTAGGGTGTCGAGTTTGCAGTATTCTTCAAGATCTTTAAGTACTTGGTCTTTATCGGAGCGTTTTTCGTATAAAACCGCATCCATCCAGCTGCGTTGTGCGCTCCCGCCCTCTTGGATGCCGAGCTCCTTGTAACTTAGCTCTGGCACCAATACAGGTAATACATTTTTGATACTGGCGCTGCCGCCAAATTTATAATCGATATAGTAGCCATTGCTGAAGGGAATCATCAAATCGGCCATGCGAGAGTTAAGAGCTTCATAAAAATCTTTATATTCTGGAACCATAGTCCCAAGTGCGGTATTGCACATTTTTTCAAAGCTCATATTCCAAGCAATTATACTGCCTGAATCGCCGATTTGTTCTTTTAAGGTCTTACTTAGAGCTTCGGCTGGGTTTGTGTTGTCGGCCTGCAAATATCCCATGTGCTTCAATTCGGCACCTGGCGCCTCGATAACATGAAGCGAATATTGAAAGGGAATTTGTTGGTATGGCTTGGTGCCATAAAAATATGGCACACAGCTTCCGAGTGTTTCGTAATCAAAGAAATATAAAGGATACTGTAGCTTACTCAGGAACTTTTTAATTTTGTCCTTATCGTAAATTGGCTCACCCTTTTCTAGTGCCTCTAGCTGCCAACGTTGCTTTTCATTATCAATAAGGCTTAATGGGATATCTTTGAGCTTATTAACCCCTTCTTCCTCTAATAAACGCACAGTATTGGCATTAAGCCTGCAAAGTTCATAAATACTACCATCTTCAATTGGCTTAATGTTTTTATAAACCTCAAGCCATTCTTTAAGACTATTTAGCTTACAGCGGGCTGGTGAAGGGTCGGGCATATCGACCTGTTCCATAACAGTAATTGCATCTGCGATATTTCGCCTAGTTCGGCTGAGTTCTTTTTTAACATCTTCGGTGGCATTGGTAGTGGTAGTAATTTGCTTTGGATCTATCTCACCATCTCGCATATAGCTATTATCTACATGCACTACATAGATATCATTAACACTGTAGCCACAATTTTCTAAAACAGTAGTTTGATAAGCAAGATCCAAAATGTGTTCTAGCTTCACGCCGGTGCTAGATTTGATTTCGTACAAATCGACTTCGTTTTTGCCAATAACGCGAATAACATCACAAATAAAGGTTGTCTGGTCATGTTCGAATCGCCCTTGGAAGATGGTCTTGGTGCCTTTATCGAGTTCTTCCTGAGTACGCGCAGGCATATTCAAATATTCGTTATAGTCATTAAAGCCTACCCTAACACCATCCGGGAATAGTGATTCGGCATACTGTTCGAATTCATTTCCGGCATCAAACATGGCCTGCAAATCTGCACTGACTGGCGGGATTTTATTTTTATCGTGCTTTTTAATCCATAAATAAGCCGGATGCTTTAAGTACATCATGTACTCAGATTTAGACAAGATAAGTTTTTTATTCATTGGTATATTATACCTCACTTGATTAACAGATATGAATTTTCATTTATTACTAACATAATATATAATCCAATTAAATAAGGAGAGTAAATGGATCCTCAAAATAATCAGCAGCCACAGCAGCAAAGTCAACCTAGCCAACAGACAGAAGATCATAAAAAAGGCAAATTTTCCCGATCTTGGCAGCTCGTTAAGGCTTCTGCTTCTGGAGTAAATAAGGATAAGGAAGTTGTTGTTTTGGTAGTTATTGAGCAAATAGTCATTCTGTTGGCCGCTGCTTTATTATGGTATTTATTTTTTGCATCTCCATTTAGAAGTGTGCTTTACAACACTTCAGCTTCGGGATCGTATGAATCTAATACTACGCCTATAGGTTGGGCGGTTTTTATTATAATCGGAATAATTATTACGACCATGTCTTCACTAGTGGAAGGAGCTGTCTGTTCGGCCGCATTTGATCGGTTTAGTGGAAAGAACCCCACGCTAGGTACCTGTACTAGCTCAGCTCTAAAAAAGTTTGTTCCTTTGTCGATGTTTTCTATAGTAACATTTGCAGTGAGGTTTGCTGCTTCCAAGGCTTCTGAAGGGTCAAACAATTTAGGCGCCAAGTCTATCGCCAAATTAGCCAATACTGCCTGGAATATTATGACTTATTTTTCAATACCAATAATTATGCAAAGTAAGGAATCGGTTGGTCCGGTTAATTCAATAAAGTACAGCATAAATGTACTTAAAAAGAATTGGGGCGAAAGCTTGATTGCCAATTTTGGCGTTGGCTTTATTCAGACCATAGTGATATTAGTTTTATTTATGATATTTACTCCGATTGGTTTTATTATTTTATTTTCTGGTGCACCACTAGCAGTTCTTGTTGCTGTGGGCATAATATTCATTCTTATATTAGCATCTGTTTCTTTGTTCTTTTCAGTACTTTCAATATATGTTAAAACGGCCCTATTTTACTATGTAGAATTCAATAAAACTCCAGAAGCGTTTTCTAATTCAAACTTAGCTAGTATTTTTTCTGTTAAAAATTAATTTAAATTAAATTGATTCATTTGATTAATAATATTGATTGCTTCTACTGCAGTATTTGCAAATTTGAATTTATATCTTTTGCGTTCATCCAAAAAAGTATCGGCAAGCTTATCGCTCCACCCGCCAAAACCCTTAAGGATTATTACTGGTATATTGGCCTGATAGGCAACACAAATTTCATTTAGTGTTCCTGAGCCACCCGCAATCGCAATTACAGCATCACAGCTTAGCATTAAAGTAGTTTCGCGCCCACCTCCCCTAATTAGTCCGGTGGCAACAACGACGCTAGAGGCTGAATTTTCGAATAAATTCATGCCCTTTTCATATGTTATACCCAATGTTGTGGCCCCTTTTTGTATTGCGGCTTTGGCTGCTATTGTAGGTAGAGAATTTATATCTTTCTCTGCCCCATAAACAAGTGTATACTTTTGTTTAGCTATTTCTTGGCCTAAATCTATGGCAAACTGCTCTGCTTTTTTAGAATAATTCAGATCGCTGCACGAGCCGATAACTCCTATTTGTAATTTTTTCATGAAATTTCCTTTATTAGTTAAATTTAATAAAAAAAGCCAGCTCACACTGACTAATTTTTTTTAA
>JBIIKB010000084.1:0-2866 GCA_044233405.1 Candidatus Saccharimonadia bacterium
TATGGGTTTTTGAAAATTGCAAAAAATATCACTGCAACTATTCCTGCGATAATACTTGTCAAAAGATTGCCGCCAATATAACCACTGACTGTTTTTTGCATACGCGCATAAAGCTCTTTTCTTCTTTTTCTTTTTTTAGGATCTTGGTATTTCCATACTATGTCGTGCCACTTTGGCCACTCTAAAACCATGAAAAATGTAAAAACCAAAATTGATAGGAAAGCAAAAATACTACTAAATACGTTGCTAAATACCCTGCTTACCCCACCGCCTGTGCTGGCGAAGAAGTTGGCAATACTTTGGCCATTCACGGACAAACTCTTTGGTACATCTACCGTGCGCAGATAATTCGAAACCAAATTATTATCATTTATAAAGCTTTGGTAATAAGCAGGCAAATTAGTAATCATTTCACTAAACTGCTTTACGATTGGAGGACCAATTAAAGATACTAAATAAGCAACTGCAGAAATAGCAAAAGCGACCACAAAAAATACTGCTAAGCCGCGGCTTTGCTTAGGCAATCGTTTACTAATCCAATTAACTGGAGGTTCTAAAGCCAGAGCAAAGAAAAATGAAATTCCAAGCCATAATAATTGTTGTCTTAATGTAACTATTAAAAATATCCCAACAACAAAAGACAGAATTATTAGCAAAATTCTAATTATTGTCTGATTCGAAATATCATTAACACTATCTTTCATGCCTATATATTACACCTTTAGCAGATATTTTTACAGGATATTATTGAGCTGGAGCTATCGGCAGAGGTTGATTGCAATTAGATACGTTAGGCCTACCATTAAATCTATCGTCGAGCCAATTAATTACGCTGGGCGATATTACTGTTTGAAGAGCAATGTGATTTACGTTTGTCAGCCAAAGCTGCGTAAGGTTTGAGCCTGCCTGGCAAGAACGTTGTATGTATTTTGCAGTTGTGTTTGGTAGCACTACATTGTCAGTCAAACTTTCAGCAACCATCAAGGGCTGATTCGGTGCTAGTGTCGGGGCAGTCTGTTCATTTAAAATAGCCTGCCAAGCAGAATTGTTTGACACATCCTCGTTAAAAAACTTCTGCCCAAGTCGTTGGCGTACCAAGCCATCTATTGCAGCTTGGTTGATACATTTTTCGGCAATACCCTTATAACTATTAAGGCCTTGCTTAGTTAATACTGAGCTCAAATTTATTCCCTGGTAATTATCCGGCCAAGACAAGCTTGCCTCAGGGCCAATGATCCAGGCGACAGCGGTGTTTTCTTGCTGGCTAAAAAGCGACGGCAGCTCTGCTGCGGGTGCCGATGCAACTGTACCAACTAGCTTAAAGCCTGGAAGATATGAACGAGCCCTTGCCGAGCTAAACAGAGCCGAATGCCCTCCCTGTGAATGACCCCAAACTGCATAATCATTTCCGGCGTCGCTACCATTGAAGTTTTTGGCAGCCCTAACGCTATTTAAGACATCATTAGCTTCTGCCTGGCCAACCAAGTAAGCCTCCGTTCCGGGCGTACCCAGGCCCGCATAGTCGGTGGCAGTAACCACCCAGCCCTTTTCGAGCATTGAATCCACCCATGTAATTCCATTGTTAACATTTGGAACCTTCTGGCGAGATGGCGCGCACGAATCGCCCATACCAATGGTTCCATGGGCCCATGCCATTATTGGCCTAGGGCTAACTGCGGCTTTCGATGGAATATAAATCATTCCGGAGGAAAATGTTATTGCTCCATCTTTTTTTTGAGTTCTATAAATAATCCTATTTGCGCTTCCGTTTTGCAGGTCAGTTGCTACTGGTTCACTTCTTATTAATTCACCCAGGGGGCCTTGCAGAGGGATGTCCGAGGTATTATAAAAATTATTTAAGCTCGACTGAAAACGTCTTGTTTGCAAATTATTTATTAGCAAAAAAACTGCAACAGCTAGTAAGCACAAAATTAATATCATAATTAGTGGGTGCAAGCGCCTAGCTTTTAGTGGTTTTTTCTTTTTGGCCATTAGTTAAAATATACACTATAATTCTTATGTATATAAGTACATAAATAAATGATAAAAAAGCTTACATCACTCAAAAGTTACCAACACATATATATAGGCATAGGAATTTCAATATCTCTACTGGTTATATGCATATTTTTAGACCCCAGAAGTTTGGCAGACAATAATGGCTTCAGCTACTTTGGGGCTATAGGCAAAACAGTTGTGCCCTATTCGCTCGCTTTTTTAATTTATGCGTTTTTTATGTGGCTAGCATCAAATAGTATTAAGCAAGAAACCCAATCTGCAAAGTTTTTAAAAGTAGTCCTAATAATAATGGCTTTATTTATGGTTGGACTAACGGTAACGCCACATACTGTGCTTGTAAATGTACATAAGTTTTTTGGGACGAGCTTATTTGTAACGCAGTTGATAACATCGTTTTATTTAGTTGTCAGAAATGGCCGAAACTATCTGGTGTATTTTTTAATTTTTCTAATGCTAACTAGTGGATTATTTAGTTGGTATTACTTGTCTTTAGATGAAGGCTTTATGATTCAGAGCCAACTTATATTTCAAATAGCTTTTGCAGGTATTTTAATAAATTATTTGAAAAATATCAGAAATTGTAGATAAAAGAATAACAAATATTGACTAAGGTGATATTATTAATTAAATGCATAAAAAAATAATTTACGATAAAAATAGTGCTAAAGCTTTTATAGAAAAAAATTATAAAAAAATAGCATTACTTCTTTTTATTTTAGCTATCCTAATTGGCCTAATTACACGAATATATGTTCTTTTAAATTACACAGGCTTCTTGCAAGACCAAAGCAGAGATGCTTTTATAATAGCCCAGATGAAGGAGGGCATATTTCCAACCCTGGGTGCT
>JBIIKB010000043.1:0-4609 GCA_044233405.1 Candidatus Saccharimonadia bacterium
CGCAGCCCGCTATATGAATTGAGTCGGTTGCTAGCAAGTCAGCTTTTGCGAAGCCCTCTATGATAATTGAACGGGCAGTAATGGAGCCTGTTAGGCTTGAGTTTTTGCCAATCTCAACAGCACCAACTGTTTCTATGGATCCTTTAAATTCTCCATCTATAAAAACATCCTCTTCGGTTTTAATAGAGCCTTGGGCCTCTATTTCTGAGCCCAAAAAAATACCGGAATATCCAACCAGTTCAGATATATGTCCTTTTTTGCTAAGGTTTATCATCACTTACTCTTTTGGCTTGAGGCTTCTTCTAGGGCTTTGGCCTCTTCTTTTGACAGGTTATGGCTTGATTTACCTTCTATAATGTCTTTTGCGTAGACTCTAGTTCCTGAACGAGCGTGTACAGCCGAAATGACAATACCATTATTCATATGATCAAGTATTGCTAGAGAAAAACTATGATCTCCTCCTGTATCACCAAATGGGTTGAATCTAACTAAGCCCACCTTAGATATCGCAAATTGTTGAGTTTTGTGCAATTTGGCAGCAAAACCTGCCAGCTCATCGAGCTGAGAAAGAGCCTTATCAACATCCCCAGAGTAGCTTTTAATCATATCTTCTACTTTTTTAGCTTCGGCACCATCCAAAAACTGGCCATATTTTTTCTTGAGCGACATTTGTTCCCATAGAGTATAGCCAGCTAGGCCAGCGGTTATTAAAAATAGTATAAGTAGTAGTATTTCCATCTTTTCTAATCTATAACTATACTCTCAACAGGGGGTGCTTGGCAACAGGTTAACTTAGGTCTAAAATGGTACATAAAAGGAGAACAAGCTATGGCAAAGAAGAAAAAACATAAATTAAGCAAAAGTAAGCATAATAAAGTTGTCAAAAATACAACTATAAATAAGCCATCAAATCTGAAGACAAACCATATCCAGCAAAAAGATTCAGCAATCGAGAAAACTGTACATGCTAGTGATAGCCTAAGCAGTAAAGAAAAAGGTGTTATTGCTGATGTTAAATTTAGTCTTGCTCTGCTAGGAATAATAATTGGCGCTTTTGTGTTGTTATATATATTATTGCAGAATAAGTCTATTTCAGATCAGGTTTATGGAATTATAAAAATCAATTTTTAGGCCCTATACTGTAATGCTTCTGCTATATGCTTGGTTTCAATCGATTTTGAGCCATCTAGGTCGGCTATAGTCCTACTTAATTTAAGAACCCTCATATAAGCCCTCGCGGAAAGCTTTAAGTTATTGATTGCCTGCTCCATTAGGCTTTTGCCAGATTCATTTAAGTCACAGTATTTCTCTATTTGTTTATTAGTCATTTCGTTGTTTGAAGAGATAGAGTCTTTTTTAAATCGATCTTGCTGAATCTTTCTTGCATTTATAACTCTTTTTTTGACATCTGCGCTAGATTCAGAGCTAACCCTGTTCATTAATTGTGATTTCTTCACTCTTTGCACCCTAACTACAATATCTATTCTATCCAGAAGAGGGCCAGAAACCTTAGAGCTATACTTGTTTAATTGAGAGGGTGAACAGCTACATACATTTTCTTGATCCCCAGCATATCCGCAGGGGCATGGATTCTGAGCCGCTACTAATAAAAAACGAGCTGGGTAGTCTTGAGTGGTAGAGGCGCGAGATATAGTAACCCTTCCTTCTTCTAGGGGCTGTCTTAATACCTCCAGAACATTGCGCGCAAACTCTGGAATCTCATCTAAAAATAGCACGCCTCTATGAGCTAGGCTTATTTCTCCTGGCTTAGGCCATTGACCTCCACCAATTAAAGCTACATTACTCGCAGTATGATGAGGACTTCTGTAGGGCCTGTTGCAAATAATTTCGTCCGTTGTTTGTCCGGCAAGGCTATGTATCTTTGTTATCTCAATTGATTCTTCATAACTAGGCTCAGGAAGAAGACCAATCAAAGACTTAGCAAGCATAGATTTGCCTGAGCCCGGAGGACCACTTAGTAATATATTGTGATTTCCGCTTGCAGCCAATTCTATGGCCCTCTTTGCTTGCTCTTGACCGTAAATTTCGGACAAGTCAATATCGGCGAGTCTATCTTGAGGCTTAATCTTGGTTTGGTTCAGGGGAATTATTTTAGATTCTCCTATTAAATGACGATATAGCTGAGATAATGACTCAACTGGATAAATTGTAATGCCTTCAATTAGAGCTGCTTGCTTTGCAACTCCGGCTGATATGTAGAGTTCGGTTATATTATTTTCAACGCAGGCTTGCGCAAGAGATAGGGCGCCAGCTATCGGCCTGGCTGTACCATCTAGCCCAAGTTCTCCTAAGAAAGCAGAGTTTTTATCTATTGTATTTATCTGCTTACTCGCAAGTAATAGGCTTACGGCCATAGCTAAATCAAAGCCCGAGCCATTTTTTGGAAGATCAGCTGGGGCTAAATTTAAAGTTATTTTTCTTGGTGGAAGATTTAGCCCAGAGTTTTTTATAGCAGATCGAACTCGTTCTTTTGCTTCGTCTACAGCTTTGTTAGCTAACCCAACGACCATAAAGCCAGGCAGACCATTGCTCATATCGGCTTCCACAACTATTAATTGACAGTCTAATCCGATATTTGAGATTGTATTAATTTTTGCAAGCATTTGAACCCCCTTGTTTTGAACCATATTATACAAACAAAAAACGAAAATCAAGCATTTCCGGTATAAAATTAATGGCCCTCATAAAATGAGGGCCGAAGGCCAAATTGATATTGGCCGTGAGGAGGTTGCTTTTTCTGAAGATTTTGTGAATTTACTTCAGGGTTGCGATTCGAGATTGCATATTGCTAAATCAAGCGCGCTTAAGGGTTGGTGCCCATCCCTTGAACTTTTACTAGCTGCGGGCTCACAGCCAGCCGGTTGGTGCCCATCCGGATTTTACACTAGCGGGCTCACTAGCAACCTAATTTAGGCTAGTTAAGTATAGCATTTTACTTGCTTCTATACCATTTGGTTGCTGATTCAGGTGGTACTGTGTTTATTACCATCCCAGTTGCAACTTCGAACCCACCCCAGATGTTGCTTCTACCATATAGCTTAATAATGCATCTAAAATTTGGACTAATTCCATTTTCTATATAAAAATTATAGCTAATCTGGGCGCCGGTTAACTTTTCGGTGAGCATTTTAAGTTGTTTAGTACAGGACTTTAGCTCAGTTTTGTTTATTTCTGTAAAATTTACAACATGTCTTTTGGGTATTATCCAGGCTTCGAACGGGTAGATTGATGCATAGGGGCAAATAGCTATAAAATGACTATCCTCAAAAATTACTCGTTGCTTCTGGCTCTTTTCGTAGGCAATAATGTCCTCAATAGGCTCTTTCTTTTTATCGATATAGTATTCTTCAATTTGCTTTGACTGCTCCAAGAACTTTTTGGGTATAATTGGCAGCGCATAGATTTGACTATGAGCGTGGGCTAAGCTTGCGCCTGCTTCGAACCCATCGTTTCTAAATACTAAAACGTATGCAATTCCTTTTTTGGCACTTAGGTCTTTGATTCTTTGTTGGTAGGTCTTAAGCACGCGCTCAATTTGAGCTAAAGAAAGTTGTGAGAAAGAAGTGTTGGCAAGGGGGGTATCAATAACGATTTCTTGGCTACCATGGGCTCTATAATTACCCATTGTGAGCGCAGGAAATCGATTCTGGACAACTTTTACTAGCCAGTCACCATCTTGCTTGAGGGTATAAACTTCCTTTTCCTTGTCCAGTCTGGGACTATCGGCGGTCTCTATGAGAGGGTGGCGATTTTTATGAGTATCATAAGGGCGCTTGCCTCTACCTGGAGATATTATTACGTATTGATCAAAAATATAATCTCTTCTTATCTCGGTTTCTATGCCTTCAACATCTAAAATTATTGGTTTGCATTGCCAGGCATCACTTGGGTTTATCGTTTCTGTATCAATTTCGCAAGTAACATAGTCAATAAAAGAGTCGTCAAAATTAGCTTTACCTGTACTTGATCCGGAATGGATGGATTCGTGGAGGTCTTTGGCCTTTTTGGGCTTATTTTTCATACCTCTTATGGTATCAAGATTGAAGTATTTTTACCAACCGCTAGCTGATTTTTTTGTATATGTCTAAGAGTTTTTTAGATTGCTTTTCAATAGTTATTTCCATTGCCATTTTTTTGGCATTTTTACCATATTTTTTTGAGAGTTCAGAGTTTTTAATTAGCTCTAAGCAGGCATCGCTGAAACTTTTGGTTGAATTGACTGCCTTAATGCCAGTTTTTTTATCTTCTGCAAGAGGTGATATTTCGTCATCAAGAAATACAATTGGTTTAGACTCGATAGCAGCCTCATTAAGCACCAGCCCCTGCGTATCGGTAGTTGAGGCAAAACAGAAGATATCGGCCGACTTGAAGCAAGCGAAAGTGTCAGACCTGTCTAGCATTCCTGTAAAGTGAACATTTTTTTTGATCTTTAAATCCTCAACAAGATTATGAAGTTCTTCGGAATAAGGGCCGTCACCAACTATCAATAACTGTGTCATTGGTGATTGTTTGATGATTTTTGGCATGCTTTTAATTATTAGTTGGATATTCTTTTCTTTACCTAGTCGCCCCACAAAAAGCAAAAGCG
>JBIIKB010000044.1:0-4595 GCA_044233405.1 Candidatus Saccharimonadia bacterium
AGCCTGGTAAGTTAAGCTTGCACCCCCCTGTAAATCCAAGCCTAGCCTTACCTTCAAAGCAGAATTATTAATACCTAAAGCAGATAATATCTTATCTTCTCTTGGTAAAGCAATCAAAATCAATACTACTACCAATGCAAGTATTAAATACAGCTTTGTTTTTAGCTTCATATAATTATTATAAACTAATCTATCGGTTTAGCGTCAATATAATTTAACTAATGTACAATATCTATATGTTTGCAGACATTAACGTGAGTGGTTTTAACGGTAAAGACGCCAGGTCTTTTAGCTATAAATACGAAGGCATCGATTTAAGCGTTGGCGATTTAGTTAAGTTAAAGTTTGCGGGGCGAAACAGCACAGGGATAGTTGTAAACCCAGATGCCAAAAGGCCCTCAAAAGAAATAAAGCTTCAGGCCATACAAGAAAAACTCCCGATTGATCCTGTGCCTCAGCATCTTTTATTTTTAGGTAATTGGATGATTGATTATTACTCAGCCAGCGCTGCTAGTGTCTGGCAACTATTTTTACCGAAGAATTTGACGACCAAAAAACCCCGAAACAATTTCAGAAAAATCGAAAGCAAAACATTGCCTCTTGCTAAATTAACTTCAGCACAGTCTAAGGCCCTAAAAGGCATAATAAGCTCAACCAAGCCAGTTTTATTAGAGGGCGCAATGGGCTCAGGAAAAACTGAAATTTATTTCCATTTAATAAAAGGGGCTATCAAAAAAAATAAATCATCAATACTTATGATGCCAGAAATTTTTCTAACTAAGCAGATGATTTTGCGAGCTCAAAAACACTTTGGGAATAAATTGATAATTACACACTCTTCTATGACCCCTGCAGAAAGAAGATCGGTCTGGGAGCAATGCAATAGCAGATCAAAATCAGAGGGCCTGATTGTATTGGGCCCTAGATCTTCGATGTTTTCTCCGCTACACAATCTTGGGCTTATACTAATCGATGAGTTTCATGAACAAAGCTACAAACAAGATTCATCACCACGCTATCAGACCGAGATTGTTGCAGCCAAGCTCGCAAGCCTAACCAATTCCAAACTAGTTATTGGTAGTGCAACACCATCAATTACGGCTCGGTTTTTGGCGGACAATAACAAGCTCGAGCATGTTGTCTTAAAAGAGCGGGCTCTAAATTCGGTTCACCCCAAAATTCAGCTAGTCAAAATAAGTCCGGGCGAAATTATTTCAAAAGAGCTAAAAGATAAAATTGACACAGCACTAAAGAATAAAAAGATGTCTTTAATTTATATTAACCGTCGAGGCACCGCTCCAGTTTATAAATGCAACGACTGTGGACACAGTTTCGAATGCCCTAACTGTGGTGTAAATCTACATTTTCATGCCGACAGCATGAAGCTAGTGTGTCATGTTTGCGATTATAAAATTCAGCCTCCAGCCAAGTGCCCTACATGTAAGGGTAGTAATTTGCGCGGTTTAGGCGTTGGTACCAAGGCAGTACTAAACGAATTACAAGACTTGTTTGCGGATGCCAAGATTGCTCGGATAGATACCGACAGTTCCAAACAAAAGGAATTTAAAGAAACACTAGATGAAATCAATGATGGAAAAGTCGACATCATTGTTGGCACTCAAATGATAGGCAGAGGCATGGATATTGCAAACCTCGAGCTAGTCGGTATGATAAACGCCGACTATGATTTAATGAGCGTTGACTACAATAGTTTAGAGAGAGCCTTCCAGCTACTTACCCAGACTGCTGGGCGCGCAGGCCGACGCGAAACTCAGGGCGAGGTAATTATTCAAACTTCTCAACCAGAAAACCCCATGCTTGAACTAATTATTAAAAATGATTTCGACAGCCTCTACTTACAAGAACTAGAGCAGCGCAAAAAATACTCTTACCCTCCTTATGTCTATCTGTTAAAATTAGAGTGTGGTTTTGTTAGCCCCAATTTAGGGAAGCAAAAAGCCAATGATTTAATAAAGTCACTAAAAGGCAAGCCAATTGCCGTTCTTGGTCCAGTCAAGTCTCACCCTGC
Organism: Candidatus Saccharimonadia bacterium; assembly: GCA_044233405.1. Lineage (GTDB taxonomy): Bacteria > Patescibacteriota > Saccharimonadia > CAILAD01 > BJGX01 > BJGX01. The sequence continues at coordinate 2,030 of JBIIKB010000044.1, forward strand.
AATCAAAGGCAAAAAACATATGTGGAGCTTGGTTATCAAAAGCAAAAACCGCAACGCCCTGCAAGAAATCGCAAAAGACTTGGATCAATACTGGACAATTAATTTAGACCCATTTGGAATATCATGATAAGAAAAATAGTTACCATACCCAACAAAATACTTAGAATGAAATCAAAGCGCATTGGATTTGTCGACGATTCTATTCGTGATCTTGCAAATGACATGATTCAAACCACCCTCGATTGGGATCACGACAGCGAATTTGGGGCAGCCCTTGCTGCAATTCAAATTGGCGAACCACTAAAACTTACAGTTGTTCGTAATGATTTTGATGATGCCAAAAGCAAAGAATTCACAACCCTTGTCAATCCAGAAATTGTTAAGTCCAGTAACGAAAATGTTAGCGATGTGGAAGGTTGCTTGAGTGTCCCTGGCGTATACGGTCGCGTTAGTCGACCACTCAAGATAAAAGTCAAAGCCCAAGATATTAATGGCGACCCAATCAGACTTACACTAGAGGGCTTCCCGGCGCGTGTACTTCAGCACGAAATCGACCACATGAACGGAATTATATTTTTAGACCATGTAAAAGACAATTCGCAATTATTTAATATCGATAAAAACGGCACACTTATGCCTGTTAGCCAAAGCAAAAAAGATGACCTCAAAAAAATCAAACAATAATTCGATAGTTTTTTTTGGTACTGGACAAACCAGCCTAGAAGCCTTGCAATGTTTAAGCGAAAATTATGTTGTTGAGCTAGTGGTTACTAAGCCTCCAGCAACCAACTCAGCTGGCAAGCCGTTTAAAAACGCTGTTCATAGCTGGGCAGATGGCAATAATATTCCAGTAATCAATCCAAAAAATAAAACTGAATTGGCAGAACTATTAAAAGAAGTTAATCCCCAAAGCCAGCTAGGTATTGTTTTAGATTTTGGAATGATTATTCCAGCCGAAGTAATAGATATGTTCAGTAAGGGAATACTCAACAGTCACTTTAGCTTGCTTCCGAAATATCGCGGTGCCAACCCTATTCGGGCAGCTGTATTGAATGGGGACCATACCAGCGGGGTAACAATTATTCGTATTACTCCGGGGCTCGATGACGGCCCAATCCTCACTTGGTCAGAGATCGATATTGCTGGCCTTAACGCCGTAGAGTTGCGTGAAGAGCTATCAAAAATAAACTGCGCGCTACTCCCAGAAACAGTTGAGCTTTATTTAAATAATCAGCTTGAACCAATCGAGCAGGATGAGCAGGAAGTTACCCATACCCATAAGACGACCAAAGCAGACGGGCAAATAGATACCGAAAAATCCCCCAAGATATTAGCCCAAGAAATTTTGGCTTACGTCGGTTGGCCTAAAAGCTACATTAGCATTAATGACAAAGAGATAATCATAATCGAAGCTAATCCAATTGATATGTCGGCACCTAAAGGTGAATTTTTTGTGGATAACAAAAAGCTATATTTGGGCTGTAATGGTGGAAGCTTAGAAATAACTAAACTCCAGCCGCAAGGCAAAGCCCCAATGGATGCTCAGGGCTTCATAAACGGTTATTTAAAATAAGTTTGGGCTTTTTTAGGCCAAATAAGTCATTACTTTATCGAGCACCTCTCCAGGGGTGAGATCGGTCTTTATTATGTAGTCACGAGCTCCTAGCTGCTTGGCCTTATCAATTGTTGGCTTGTCCATAATATTTGTCAGAACAATTACCGGTAGCTCTGGGGTCATTTTGTGCTTATCAAGCTCCTCTAGCACTTCTAGGCCGGTTACATTCGGCATCATAAGGTCTAGCAGCACTAGCTTAGGCTTGTGTTCAGATATCATACTAAGAGCCATTGCACCATCTACAGCCTCCAAAACATCAATTTTGGCCTTGCTTAGCTTTAGCTTATACATATCGCGAATAAAGTCGCTGTCTTCTACAAGTAATACTACATTGCTCATGATTATATAATACTCTTACCGGTTTGGGTGGTCAAACTCTACCTGCATCCAGTTAAGGCATTTCGAAATTGCAAGCCCAAACTTTTATTAAATTACTTCAAAAGTTCTTCGATATGCTCGGCTTCGGACTGGCCGGTGTCTAAATGGAAAGTCAGGCTAGGCGAAAACTTGCTTTCGAGCTTGCCAGCAAGCTCTCGAGATATTTCCCCGCGGTTGCGGATGATGTTTTCAAAACCTCTTTCGGTATCACCGCCAAATACGGATACATATATATGGGCTATCTTTAGATCCGGGCTGATCTTAACACTATTTACACTCGTGCTAGTTCCTGGCAGTTGATAATTTAGCATAATTGGCCCTAACTGCTTTTTAACCATCGAGCTGAACTTTTCGAGGCGAAGGTTCATTACTTAAAGCTTTCTGGCTTGAGTACTGGTTGTAAAGAACACTAGCTCGTCGCCCATTTCTATGGCCTTACTGGTACCAACTTCTAATCCACACTCTTCATTTTCCATAGCTTCTTTGGCTACTTGCTTGTCTTTTTGCAGGCTTAGCAGTTTGCCGCTACCAACTTCTTTACCAGCTCGCATAATCTTAATTTCAAGCTCCGGT
>JBIIKB010000007.1:0-11199 GCA_044233405.1 Candidatus Saccharimonadia bacterium
GCTCGCCAGTAAACTTTAAAGTTAGCCGAGGCAGTAAGATTTCCTGTACCACTCACGGTCAAATTAACAAAATCCATAACCCTTGATGAGCTTTCAGTTTTTCTAATGAAATCTAAAATTTTAGGCAAGGTACCCTCGATGTTAACTGCGATGGAGTAGGATTGATCTCCAGAAGTGGTTGGTGCGACTGCACTTGCAGTGCCGCCCTTGCTCACAGTAGGAATTTTAACTCCAGATTCTTGGCCCATTTTTTCAATCATTGCGATTAATTCCTTAAAGCCCTCATCTGTAGGCATCGCATTGAGAATCAAGTCGGCGTCAGACTTACCGTTTTGTGCAGGAACATTGATCGCATCATAATTTGGTCTTAATGCTGCTATGTCTACTTTTTTCTTTTCTAACAACTCAATAGTTTTATCTTGTGCTTTATTTTGATTAGTTTGGTAGACATACCTGCCAATTAGCCAATATAAAACGCCTCCGCCAACAATAATTATAAGTACTGTTAAACCTACCATTGCCAATACAAAATTTCTTGTGGACTTATCTTCGCCCAAAGAAATGTCTGTATCCGGTACTGATACTGCTTTTTTAGGCTTTTTTTGTAATGGCTGGGCGGATTCTGGCATTTATTTGTCCGCCTGTTGTTTAATAAGTTTTTGGTTAACTTTGAATGTCATAGAAAAGTTAGTTCGACCACTATTAGCGTCTTTACTTACAGAAGAAATAGTAGCATCACTAAAAATTGGCTCTCTTGGTAGCCCATCTTGCGGTAGAAAATTAACATTATACTCATCTAGTGTTTCAGCGAATTTTGAAACACTAGTAAAGCTGTTTGTTGTTCCTGAAACAGTAACGATATCTTTATCATCAATTTGCAAGCTATTAATTGTGATGTTGCCTGGTAGAACATTATAAAAGTTGGTAAAAATCCTACTTGCGAATGTACGATTCTGATCTAGCCTATAAAATGAGGCCAGGTTGTTCTGAAGGGTTGTGGCAGACTTTTCAAGGTCTCTCGAACTCTCAAGCTCCTTGTTTAGGTCGCTAATTCTGGTCTTGTTAATTCTGTAAGTCGCCGTTAAAAACCCTTGCAACATAACAAATACAATTATTGCAGCCAATGTTATGCCGCCAGCTACACCGGCGATAGTTGCGTAGCTTCTCTTTTTAGCTTGATTTCGTAGCTTATGGATTCTTGCTTCTGGAAGTAAATTTACCTGAATGTTCATTTAACAAAATTCCTCAAAGCCAATCCAAGCGAGGTTGCATAATTCAAACTAATGCTCGCAAGAGTCTGCTGCATGTCGGCTGGGTAACTTATATTCACCCAAGGATTGCCGATTTCTACAGTTAGTTTGGCTGAATTAGCTAAATACAATGGAAGCCCAGGTAGTGCCGATGTTCCCCCTGTTAAGATTATTTTTTCTATCTTGGTTTTCGGGTTTCGCTCCACAAAGAAAGTAATTGATTTATTAATTTCTTCGACAATATGATCAACTACTGGTTTTAGGGTTTTAAATACTTGGCCTTCAATCTTATCTTCTTGCATGCCGAACTTTTTCATAAACTGATCAGCTTGGGTTTCGTCTAATCCTAGATTTTGCGATATAACTCTGCGCATTGCCTTAGAGCCGATACCAATTGAGCGAACTATTTGTGGAACCTGGCCGGTAAAAATAGCTATGTCACAGTTTGAAGTACCAATATCTACAATCATAGTTGTAGAAGCAGTTTGGGTTGGTATTGTTAATGATCGTGCTAAAGCCAATGCATTTACTTCTAGCGCCAAAAGCTCAAAGCCAGCTTTTTGGATAATATTTAGATACTTTGTAGCGACATTATTTGGTGCAGCCACCAATAGAACTGTAAGTTCATCTTCGCCAGGATTATCTCCAATAACGGCCCAATCAAGCTTAACCTGGTCTATAGGCATAGGAATATACTTATCTGCCTGATAGGCAATACTCTCGCCCAATTCTTTATGACTGAGTCTTGGCGTTTTAATAATTGAAGTGAATGAAGAAGTAGAAGGCAGGGCTGCAATTACGTTTTTACTACTAACATTAGCGTCGTTAGCTAATTGCTTTACAGCTTCTGCGACCTTGTCTTGGTCTATTTGCGAATCCGAGGCCATTAGATTTTCAGGTATATCAATATCGCCATAGGTTACCAATGTAGGCCTACCGTGAAGTTCTCTAAGCTGGGCAACTTTAATACTACTGTTCCCCAAATCAAGACCAAAGTAATTCTGTTCCTGATCGAACGCATCCATATAACTATTTTAGCATAAGGGCTATAAAATTTTGATACTTTTTGTGCTTAAAATCTAGGTGAATACTCGTTGGTATCGATATTGTAGTCAATATCAGAGAAGAACCTCGAGTTAATTCCTGGTGGTGGGTAAACCATACTTTGCGGGGTAAAGTTTATTTGCTCGGCTGGTACCCTAGTGGTTTCATTTGCAAATGTCCGATTAAAGTTAAAGCCATTTTTAGCAATTAGGGATCCGTTAACAACGAGCCTGCTATAGCAAGTGTCTGGAGTGCCGGTTGGACAAGTGTTGATTTTTCCGGAGGAGTACACTAAACCATTAATAAATTGTGTGGCATTTTTGCCCGGAGATAGAATACCTAAGTTACCATTCACTACAATTGCTAGGTTGGGTACATCTTGTAATTTTGCAATTGTTGCATCGGCAACATTGTTATAGAGAATATTCGCGGATGTAGATATATTAACATTACCATCTATAAATAACGTCGTACGGCCTTTAGGGGCAGTAAAGCCAAATAGTGTACCAGTAGCATTCGCAGGCAATGTAGCCTTGATAACTCTTCCGTTGGGACAAGCATTTGTTAGATTTGGCACTTGTATTTCGTTTGAAGCGGGTACTGTAATTGTGGTTTTACAATCACTCGACAAAGATGTGTCCTTAAAAGCCTCCTCGACACTTTGAATGAGTTTATCGTTATAAGCACCTGCCGTTGTTTTACCATCTCCTCCTAGACTATATGTATTCAAGCCAGTATACCCACTACCATTCTTACAAGTACTTTCCTGCCCGGTCGCGGTGATATTTGTAAGCAAATATGAGAACGTACTACAGAAGAAAGAATTGTTTTCGTTTCCACCAAGCGCAGAAATAACCAGAAACTCTGCCTCTTTATCAGAATCTGTGGGCTTTCTTGACCCCAAATACAGATTACCCGATTTCTGCCCAACAATTCGCCCATTAGCAACTACATCTCCATTTTGCGTTTGTAGCCATGGGAAATTGTATTTAGGGCAAGTAAAATTGAAAGGCACATTACCAAACAATATCTCGGTTTCGGTCTCTCCCTTGGTTTGTATTATAGATGCTGTTACCGAATGGGGCTTACCATCGAAATATTGATCCGGAACACTAAATTCGAATCCATGAGCTGCACCAACCTCAACCAGAACCTGTGAGTTTGGTGTGTTAATTGGCAGATCAGGCCTATTGTCATTAGCATCTACGTCTATTTCATATCCATCATCGAATGTTAATCTAACTTTTGCAGGACCGTTGTTTTCACCCCCAGGAATACTACCATCGTAAGCCCACCCCCAGGCCTTGTCCTTCATATTTGCAAACACTTTTCCGGTATTTGTTGGGAATGTGAAGCCGGATTTGGTATAAAAATCATTACATACGTCATTCATAAGGCCATAAGTGAAGTCTACTGGCCAAAACACCAGATCGACAGGTGTAAAAACATCATTAGAAACAACAACATTAGGTATAGTACATACGCCAGTTTTTTTAGTATTATCGGTGCACGTATTAGAATTATGAGGAAAAACTGAGGACCTTAAAGTCCAGCCATTAGGAACTGTTACTCTGACAGAATAAGTTCCTGTAGGTAAATCTTTAATGTATGGGTTTGCACTCCCAGAAGATACTACATTACCTGCAGAGTTAATTATCTCAACCAAAGCCTGATTAATAATGCTAGGTGTTTTGGGGTAAGGATCCATCCCTACTGTATTTAAAAGGTAATCCTTTTTTGTTACATCCCCAGTTGGCGCGGAAGTATCAGCTGGCAAGGCTGTACCCAAATTATCTCTTACTAATATTTTTCCATCATTAGAAACTACAACATAGTCTGCGCCTGTGCCGTTAGTGCCGGAATTCCAAACAGCGTTACCAAGGATTGCAGTGTTGTTTTTATAAACTACCAAATTTCCATCTTGTTGCATCCATAGACCAGAGCCTGGTGAAATACTTGCCCCCAAGCCATAAATAGACCAAAGAGCGTTGCCCCTAACCCTATCGTAAACAACCAAATTGCCGTCAGTTTGCATCTTCATTTGGAACCTTCCATCGTTACTATAGATACTCTCGCCCGGATTCAGTTTATAATTTTGATTTATAGCCGAAGAGGTATTGCCAAGTGCAACTCCAGCATTTCCCGGGTCGCTAGCGTTGAACTTAGTTACTTTTATACCTTCAAGAACTGGCGGTGGGTCTTCTACAAAAACAAAAAATACAAAAGTTTTATAAGGGTTTAATGCCGGAACTCTTACGGTCTTTCCATTAAAAAAGTTCTTTTCTCCTAAAGACCCGGTGGCTTCGAAGTTCCAGAATCCAGTCCACTTACCTTTATAATTTACTCCCCCCACATTGATTGTTTGCTGGTCAGCAGTAGCATAACCCACACTCACATCAAGCTGAAATTGTTTGTCTGGCACTCCGGCAGAATTACCACACCAGATCAAATTATTGTAAGTGGTGCTGTAATACGTGCCACCACCAAGAATATTGTTGTTAATAGTCGGTCCTATTCCAAACGTAAAATCATTAGTGTCTGGGCTGCCGTTATTATTAGTGTCTAAGTGTTTACCGAAATAAGGGCTAGATGAAATAGGAATGTTTATTCCATTTGTGGTAGTCTTTGGCACTACCTTTACATTTGCACCATAGTTTAATGGTTCTGTTCCCGAAACACCCCATCTTTGCAGAGCCATTCCTACTTGCAATGGGGCCGGTGCGGCTGCGTATGATTTCTGAGCATTATAAATATAAGTAATCGAGAAGAATAGAATAAATGAGGGCAGTAAAATTAAATATTTTATTTTCTTCATTTTATTTTGCTCCTTGCAATTACAACTTGTTTGTTGAATTCATCAACCGGCTCTCTACCCTTAATGATTTCGTCTAAGTAGATGGCAAAATACCCTACTTCTCTCTTTTTGCCAGTTTTTGGTATGCCTGGGTCGGCATTTATTACACCAATTTCACTAATACCTGGTTTGCTAAGATTTTTTAGAAAGTTGTTAACAGATTCGATACGACCGTCATCCTCTGCAGGTTGACTCTGTAAATAATCTGCAGTAAAGGCTATAGAGCCGTTTGTTTCATCATTCAACTTTAATCTTGTATCGGAGTTAAGTGACTCTAAAAGTTTTTCAGGGGTTATAGAACCTCTCTTCAATTGAGCAACTGCATCATCTGCCTTTTGTTTTGCATATTTCTTATCTTCTTCTAAAGTTTTAGGGTCGCCATAATTTGGAATATTTTCGCCTTCAACCTTATTAACTATAGTGTTACCAAACCAAAAATATAGTATGTATCCTTGATAATAGCCTGAGCTTAGTGCTAGCTGTTTTTTAGACTCTGTTACATTTTTAATATATGAAGCAATAGAATTTTGAGTTGGACTTTGCCCGAGCAAAAATTTTGCAGCCTCAATGTCATTTTCATTTGGACCAAGACCTGTAACATACCCTGCTAAATAATCTGGCTGAGTAGACTGGATTAATTTATTCTTTTCTTCAGTGCTTAATGAGCTAACCCCCGGAAAGTTATTAAAGGAAGTTAAGGCTTTTTGGTAAACCTGCTTATTGCGCAAGCTGTTACCATATATCAGGCCCTGATAATAAGCGAAGTACCAAAAAATAGCCCCCAAAAAAGCTACCAAAATTACCAAGCCAAATATAATATAAAGAAATTTATGGCTCTTCTTTTTTTCTGGCATTTTATGCTTTAGCTTTTGGTTCTGTTGAGCTGTATTTTGTTCCACTTTACCCTCTTAATAAAATTATTATAAACCATAAGCTTAAAGTTTGTATAGTAATTGGCCGCAACCTGTAAAACTGGTATAATTACACCTTATGAGTCTATCTATCGGAATTGTTGGTTTGCCAAATGTTGGTAAATCTACCCTATTTAATGCCCTAACCAAAAACCGCGTGCTGGCAGCAAACTACCCGTTCGCAACTATCGAGCCCAACGTGGGTGTTGTTAACGTACCCGACAGCCGAGTTGATAAGCTTGCCGAAATAAGCGGAAGCGCCAAAACTATACCCGCTAGCTGTACTTTTGTGGATATCGCAGGGATTGTAGCTGGTGCATCTGAAGGTGCTGGCCTTGGTAATAAATTTTTAAGCCATATTCGCGAAAACAACGTTATCGTTCAGGTTGTGCGCGCTTTTGAAAATGACGACATCATACATGTTGAAGGACATATTGACCCAAAAAGAGATATTGATATCATCCGCACTGAACTCTGCTTAGCAGATATTGCATCGGTTCAAAATAGAATTTCTAAGCTTGAGAAGGAGCTAAAGACCGATCCAAAGCTAGGCCCATTTCTAAATGAACTTAAAAAAATCGAAGAGATTCTTAATAATACAGAGCTTATTTCGGAGCATACCGATGTTGATTTAGAAATTGTAAAAGATTTGCAGCTTTTGACTGCTAAAAAATTTATTTATGTATTTAATATAGATGAAAATGATTTAGGGAATGATGAAGCTAAAGCAAAGCTAGCTGAAATGGTCGCGCCAAACCCAAGCGTTTTTTTGAGTGCCGAAACTGAAGCTCAGCTAATGGATTTAGACCCTGCCGAAGCTCAAGAGCTACTAGAGAGTATGGGGCAAAAAGAATCTGGTTTAAATACTTTGATTCGTTTAGGCTATGGAACCCTGGGCTTCATTTGTTATTTTACAAGTGGTCCGCAGGAAACCCGCGCCTGGACAATTCGCAAAGGCACTCTTGCACCACAAGCTGCAGGGGTAATTCATGGAGATTTCGAAAAGAACTTTATTCGTGCCGAAGTAGTAAGCTATGAAGACTTCGTGGCTGGTAATGGCTGGCTAGGCGCCCAAGAAGCTGGTAAAGCCAGGCTTGAGGGTAAGGATTATGAATTCCAAGATGGCGATGTTGCGGTATTTCGACATAGCTAATTTGCATATTAAAAAAGACCCCTTAAGCTGGGGTCTTTTTTAATTTTAACTATTTAGCGCGTTCTAAATAAGTTGCGCTTCGTGTATCTACCTTAATGACATCACCTTCTTTAATAAACTGTGGGGCTTGGATTTTAAGGCCCGTTTCAAGTTCAACCTCTTTGGTAGTAGCACTAGCGCTGTTACCTTTGTCGGCACCAGGTGCACTAACCACCTTTAAAGTAACATTTTTGGGCCAATCAAAACCTATAATTTTATCGTCATACACCAAGGCGTCGATAGTTCCACCCTCTACAATGTATTTTGGGACACTATCGTCTATCGAATTATCAACCTCAATAGTTTCGTAGCTCTCTTGGTCCATAACGCTGTAATTACTGCCGGAGCTATATAAAAACTGCATAGTCTTACGATCAATCTCTGCTGGCGAGACCTTTTCATCATTACGAAAAGTCTTATCGATAACCTGACCAGTAATCATATTTTTGAGCTTCGTATTAACAATACTGCCACCCCGCCCCATTTGCTTTTGAGCGTATTCCAATACTTTATAAGGAGAGCCTTCGAAATCTATTAAAGTATCTTTGCGTAAATCTGTAGGACTAAACATTATTTAACTACAAATGGTAATAGTGCTAAGTGTCGAGCACGCTTTAGGGCTACTGCTAGCATTCTTTGGTGCTTCATACTGGCGCCAGTTTTTTTGCGTCCGTCAATTTTGCCAAGACTGTTGACGTATTTTTGTAATGTCTTAACATCTTTATAATCGAGGTTTTCGATTTCTTCGTTGTATAGTTTATTCTGCTTTGCTTTATAAAATTCTGCCATAATTATTTCCTCTATTTAGAATGGAATGTCATCCAGGTTAATATCGCCATCTCCCAAATCATCGATTGGAGCTTCATCGCTTTTAGCTGGCTTGTCTTGATTCATTTCGTTTGAGCCAAAGTCGCCACCGCCATCGTTCTGGCCACCAACAAAGTTAATGTCGGTTGCTACGATTTCGGTACGATTGCGCTTTGAGCCGTCTTCGGCGTCCCAATTGCGGGTTTGTAAACGACCAACTACCAATACTTTTCGACCCTTTTTAAGGTATTCATTGACTAGTTCGCCTAGCTTTCCCCAGGCTACGATGTTGTGGTACTCCACTGCATCTTTCTTTTCGCCACTTTGGTCTTGCCAGCTGCGGTTGGTGGCAACACTAAATGATGTTACGTTTTGTCCGCCTGGAGTGGTTCGCATTTCTGGATCTCGGGTAAGATTACCCATAACGATTGCTTGGTTAAAATCTTTTGCCATTACTCTTTATCCCCTTCTTTGGTTTCTTTTACTTCTTTACTGGCTTTAGGCTTAGTTGTAGATTTCTTTTGTGGCTTGTTGATGTAACGGATATTTTCAAGCGACACGATTAGATAACGCATAACTTCTTCGGTGATTCGAAGTGTCTGATTAATTTTGTTAACCTTAACACCATCAATTGAAACTTCGTAAAATACGTAAATACCCCAATCTTGCTTGTTAATTTTATAAGCAAGTTTGCGTTTACCCCAATTGTCTTTTTTGTTGATTTTACCACCGTTTTTGGTGATGATATTTTCTATTTTTTCTAGTGTTGCAGCCAAATCGATTTCTAAATCTGGATGCAAAACCACTGCAATTTCGTAATTGCGCATATTGTAGATCTCCTCTCTACGGCCCATGTGCTTTTGGCACAATCGTCTCTAAATTTATTTTTAGAGCAAAAAGGTTAATTAATTTAACTTGGTTATTTTACCTTATTTATCAGGTTTGGTCAAGATTAGAAAAAAAATAAAACCCCCTTTCGGGGGTCAATGACTAGCTATCAGAAAACAGCTTAGGTCGATATATCCAGTAGTTGCCAGCATTCTTATGAAAGGCGAAGAAATCTCCGTCCTTAAGAAAAATTGGCTGCTGGGGAACGATGTGGATCATCCAGGCTACAGCCCTAGCATATGGCTGAATAGAAAAAATTTTCATATCGTCCATATTGTAAAGGTTTCTGTAGTTTCGAATATAGCCGTTGAGGCTTTTAAACTGATCCTTGTTAGCAGGAAAGAAGTCTTCGAGTTCTAGCTTTTGAACTTCGAGTGCCAATGGTGAATCTGGAATCAAAAACTCCGAGACCAAAAGCTTTTCTTTGACTGGCACAACAAAATTCTGTTCTTTGACTGTAATTTTATTATTTTTACCGACGTGCCAAAAACAGCACCATCTGCACAAATAAGGCTTTTGTGCATGACTAGGGTCAAACTTTTTTGCCCCTGCTTTAGCCTCTGATTTTGAGTCGTAAGAAATCTTTACGTAAGCATTCTTGTACTTTTCAGGGTACTTTTTTTGCAAATTACCACAAACGACCTGTAGCCCATAAATCGAGGGCTTGCTATGCTTTTTGCCAGTCATTTTCCTTTCCTTCTTTTGTAGGTACGAGAAATATAATTATATACTAAAATTATAATGTTGTCAAAAGCTAACAACGCCAAATACAAAACCCCTGAATAATTTCAGGGGCTATAGAATATTAAAGCTCGATATCTTCCGCCCAATAATCCCCCGCTCTGCTTCTAAAGACGATGTCACGACTTGTCTTAAGAAAAACAGGTTGCCTTTGGGCTGGCATATGAAGCGCCCAAATAATAGCGCGGTACTGAGGGTTAATTGTGAAGCTTTGTAGCTTATGAAGATTAAATCTTTGAAGCTTATTTTGCTTCATTAGCCTTTCAAGCTTAAAGACTTCAGCTGTTGGAGTATTGTGGCTAAGCATCAGCAATTCAATAACCGACTTAGCAAGAGGCCTATCGGGCTTAACCTCTTCTCTTAGCAAATGGGTTTCTCTTTTTGGAATATAAAAGATTCTCTCGTCCAAACCGATTCGAATATTTTTACCCAAATGCCAAAATTGACAAAATTGGCAGAGATACGGCACTTGACTGCTATCAACCCCGACTTCTCTAGCCTTAGAGAGAGCAATTTCGATTGTTTCAAAAGCAAGCTTATCCTTGGTGTCACTATCTTTAACACCAATGACACTAGCCATTTCACCGCAAACCGCATGCCTTGAAGCATCACTTACATAGGATGACATCTCATCAAACTTCGTCATGCCTACTCCTTATGTAGGTACTTGAACTTGCATATTATGCTTTATTTTTATTATGTAGTCAAGTATGAGCGCTGGTTTGATATACTGGTTTCATGCAACATTTCGCCTCACAAATTATTGGCAAAAGCATCTTAAGTTTCCATAGTGGAAAATCCGTCGGTGAAGTTACAAAATTCTATATCAACCAAAACACACTTAAGATAGACTTACTTCAGATTTCGAATGATAAAGACAAAACATACCTCTTAACTAACGACATTAAATCCATTTCATATATTTTCATAAGCATAAATTCCATAGATGATCTAGCACTAGATGATGAACTAATAAGATACAAGGAACTTATAAAAGATAATTTTAGTATCATTGGCCTAAAAGTTTTTAACGAGGACAATGTATATCTAGGTAAAATCAAAGATTATACGATTGATTATGTTGAATTTAAGCTTTCAAAAATACACCTAAAAGCACCACTACTTAAAAGAATATTAAATCAAAGCTTGATTATAGACAGATCTCAAATAGTAAAAGTAAAAAAAGACAGAGTTATTGTCAAAAGTGCTCAAGTAAAATCTAAGATTAAAAATAGTAAAGTATTGCAAGCAAAAGCAAATTAAGCTTATAATTCTAATATACGGAGGTGAGTTTGTTAGTAGTAGCAGTTTGGGCAATCATTGCCGCAGTTTTATTTAAGTTAATCTTGAAAAAGAGTTAATTCTTCAAAGGCCTTTTTAATAAGACCATAATTGTATCCTTGCCGAGAAAGGCTTTCGGTAAGTTTTTGTTTGTCTCTAAATTTATGTTGACGTAGTTTTTTGTTTATTACCTCTATAATCGAATCAAGCATGTCTTGCTCGGTCAAGCTC
>JBIIKB010000051.1:0-4139 GCA_044233405.1 Candidatus Saccharimonadia bacterium
CTATTCCTTTTTTAACAAGTTCAAGTCTTAAGACGCGCTCTGATTTAGGGCTTAAAAGCATCCTGTTTCGAACCCACATTTCAGCAAAATCTTGATCATTTATATACTTTTCATTAGTAAGCCTATGAATAGTATATTCTGCTTCTTCTTGAGTAAATCCTTTTCTATATACAAGATACTCATTAACTTCATGAGAACTTCTAGGCCTTAAAGCTAAATAACGAATTGCAAAATTGTAGCTTTTTGATTTAGCCTGAGTGTTCTTAAGTTCCTTTAATTTCTTTTCATCGATGTTTTGGTTTGTTTTAATTCCTGAGCTAGCCAAATCTAGCTCACTCAACGAAAGTTCATATTTTCCATCTATATAGATGTTGTAGTAGCCTTGACGCTTAACCTGCGGAGAGATTTTCGATATGACTGGCATAGAATCTACTTGGCAGAGTTCTTGGCACGGATGCTCTTATCTAAATCAAGCATAATTTTTGGATGATCCTTCAAAAACTGCTTGGCTGCTTCTCGGCCTTGGCCAATCTTTTCATCGTTGTATGAATACCAAGCTCCAGCTTTATTAATAAGTCCGTCCTTAACAGCGAGATCAATTAAATCGCCAGCTGTGCTAATGCCTTCGTTATACATGATATCAAACTCAGCAATTTTAAATGGTGCAGCGATTTTGTTCTTAACTACCTTAACTTTAACGTGGTTACCAACTACGTTATCGCCATCTTTCAGCGCTTCGGTGCGACGAATGTCCAAGCGAACCGATGCGTAATACTTAAGCGCATTACCGCCTGAAGTAGTTTCTGGGTTACCAAACATAACACCAATCTTCATCCTTAGCTGGTTGATGAATATTACAGTAGTTTTAGACTTGGCAATTACTCCAGTTAGCTTGCGGAGTGCCTGACTCATTAATCGAGCCTGCAAGCCCATATGGCTATCGCCCATGTCACCTTCTATTTCGGCTCGTGGAACAAGGGCTGCAACCGAGTCCACCACCACAATATCTACAGCGCTACTGCGTACTAAGGTTTCACATATTTCTAGGGCCTGCTCACCAGTGTCGGGCTGGGAAATTAAAAGATCGTCTAAGTTAACTCCTATTTTTGCTGCATACTCTGGGTCAACAGCATGTTCGGCATCTATAAATGCTGCCAATCCTCCTTGTTTTTGGACTTCAGCAACTGCGTGCAAAGCTAGAGTAGTCTTACCGCTAGACTCTGGCCCGTATATTTCGACAATACGCCCTTTCGGAATTCCACCGCCTAATGCAAGATCTAGAGACAAGCTTCCTGTTGGAATTGTCTCAACCGCAACTTTCATCCCCTCTCCAAGCTTCATGATAGATCCCTGCCCAAATTGACGCTCGATTTGCTCGACAGCTAATTCGACAGCCTTTAACCTTGCATTCTTTTCTTTCGATTCTGATTCCTTGCTCACTGTTTCCTCCTTTTTGGTAATTGTTTTTGTCGGCATATTCCCTCCTTGTTCGGTTAATGTTTGTATTTATAATACCGAACAGACATCGAACATGTCAACAACTTTATCTAACTATTTAACCAAAATTTACCTAACTATTAAAGCTTAAGATTTTACTGAGGGTATTTTTTTGTACAAGCCGACTCCGAATTGCCCTTCTCTATACAATCCTGGTACTGAGCTTTTTGATACTCCTGCTTAAAATTTGTACCCCTTAAAAAGAAGAATTGAATTAAAAATGACAGCACAAATAGTGCTATACCAAGGGCTAATAGATAGAAGCCTATTTTTCTATCTAAACTATATAGTGTTCTTTTGTGGTGTTTTTTTGATATCATTAAGTATAAGTATTATAGAAATGACAGCGAAAAAAAACAATACAAGTAAAAAAATTATTGGCTATGCAATGTATGTAGTGGCTTTTGCTATGCCACTTTCGCACGTTCCAGGTGTACTCAACCTATACCAGACACAAGTCACTACAGGCTTATCCTTAGACACATGGGTTATTTATTTCATTGGTGGCTTAGTGCCATTTGCATATGCTATTTCAAACAGGATTAAGCCACTTATTATATCTAATATCCTTTGGGTTACTATCGATGCCTTGATGCTCTACGGGATAATTAAATTTGGAGTATTAAGTGGGAGCAGCTCTTTTGAAAGACTGCTATTGTTTAATAACATCGGCAAAACTCTAGCTGGCCTTGGCTTGATAGCTTTATCGACCGCTGCGATACTGTTCGGATACGATTTAATTAATACGCCCAGGAGAGGCAAAAAATGAAACCTAAAGTAAACCAGTATCTAAGTACAAAAAATATCAAAAGACGAAGACGTATCGATGAATTAATGATAATGGTAGCCATAGTTGCTATAGCTGGGACAGCTTTGGTTTTTAATAGCTATGCATCTAGAAAAATAGAAACCCAAAAACCTGGCGAGTATTCTTTTGTGAGCTTGCTATCACAAAGAGAATCAAAATTAGATAATATTGCCAAAATTAAATCTAGCGCTGGGTCCGACATTTACTACATGAATAAGTTGTCGACTATAAACACGCCTTTTAGTTTGCCAGAAAATAAATTTTGCGTTTATGGGTGGAATCGATCTGGCGCGAAACTTGATATCGGTGTTACCAACATACCAGATGAAATCACACCAATCGAAGACAACCTGTCAGCCGACTACCCGCTAAATAATCCATTATCTAGACCCCTAAAATGCTTTAATACTAGCAGATACTACAACACCAAAAGCAGTTTAGTACTAAGCTCTGGTGGAGACATTTGGCTCGATAAAGTAGTTACAGAATAACTAACGGAAATTAACAAAATTAAGAGGCATGTCTAGTTCTGAAGTTTTTAGTAAATTCATAACACTTTGCAATTCATCTTTCGATGGAGACATAACTCTTACTTCTTCTCCTTGAATTTGAGTCTTAACTTTCGGGTGTTTTTCGCGGATGAGCTTAGTTATTTTTTTAGCCTTTTCTTGATCTAGGCCCTGAACCAAATTAAGAGTCTTTTTATAGTCCATGCCTGACTGCAATACCTCGGCCGACTTATCGAGGTGTTTAAGATTCAAACCGCGCTTTATAAATTTAGACTCTAGGACATCCACAATTGCCTCTAGCTTAAGTTCGGAATTAGATGAAATATCAATATTCTGATTTTCTTTATCATAAGTTATTTTAGAATTTGTACCCTGAAAATCATATCTGGTTTGTATTTCGCGGGCTGTTTGATCGACGGCGTTATTCATTTCGGCCTGATCAAATTCGCTTACTATGTCAAAAGATGAAGTTTTACTCATTGAATATTTGTGTCCTTATTAAAAATAATGTCTTGCCTGGGCTCACCCTCTGGGCCTAGTGTACCAACATTTTTGTTTACGACCAAACTATTTGTTACGTCAACCGAAGTACTGCCTGCGTTGCCAGTTGAAATCTTAATTGTATCTTTAGCCTTAAAAAGCTGCTTGGAGCCCGGAAGCATCGTGCCCTTAAAAACGTCTTTACCATCAGACTTAACGTTAACAAAAATTGCCTGATCCTTAGCTTCGACAAGAACTTCAACTCCATCAATTTTATTTTTACTAATATCATTTTCGATATTGGCATTTAAGCCCTGCACTGTTGATTCAACTATTATTGTCTTTGAAGACTCTTTTCCAAACTTATTTCGGGCACTAACTTTAATTTGGTTAGAGCCGTTAATTAAGGCCACTCTATCGCTGAATGAGCCATCAGGCGAAGAAAGTATTGGTGAGTCATTAATAAATACGTCTGAGCCGCTATCGACTTCTCCGCTAACAATAACAAAGCTAGAATCGGTGCTTGAACTGTCTTGATTTGCCAGCCTAATAATTGGAGGTGCCGATAACTGAGAAAACTGCCAAGAGACATACCCAACCATAATTAGCACAAAAATACTTGCTAGACCTACCAAAATTGTTTTAGGGGTTATTGTAAATGTTTGTGAGTCTATAGGATTTAAAGACTTGGACTTGGATTTTTTATTATGAATACCGATTGTTTGCTCGTACTGAAGTCTTTCGCTCGAATAAAGCTTGAGGATTTCTTTGGTATCAAAGCCCAAAAATTCAGCATAATTTTTTACGTAACCTCTGGTATATACATCATTCGAGAGATTGGCATA
>JBIIKB010000054.1:0-3903 GCA_044233405.1 Candidatus Saccharimonadia bacterium
TAAAAATAAAAGTATTGGTTTTGGCAAAAAGTGGCTACAGTTCTTTAGATTAATGGAAGGTCATATAAGCTGGGCAACCGCTCCCTTAATAATAACTTTTGCAGCATGGGCGCCATTGTTTTTGAACGATGAATTCAGTCGCCAAGCGATTGCACATCAATTGCCTGTTGTGGCTTCAAGAATTTTGACCATAGCATTGATTGGCCAGTTTATAACTATTCTTCTTAGCCTTTTGATGTTGCCGCCAAGGCCAAAGCACTACCACAGAGCAAAGCTTATATTTATGGTCTTACAATGGGTGTTAATACCTGTGACCTCAATCCTTTTTGGTTCAGCCGCTGCGCTAGATGCTCAAACAAGGCTAATGTTTGGTCGGTATCCAAAGGCTTTTGATGTTACTGAAAAGGCGGTTAAAAAATGATTTATATTATTGGTCTTATTGCGGCCTTTGTAATTTCCGCGCTAATCGTGCCTTATGTTAAAAAAGCAGCGATTAAGTTGGGGGCCGTTGATAACCCTAAAGAAGCTAAAAGAAAAATACATAAAAAAGTAATGGCCCGTGGCGGCGGAGTAGCAATTTTTCTAGCTTTCATAGTTGTTTGTTTTTCGCTTTTGCCTAATTTTCCAAAGGAGTTTATTGGGCTGCTGATTGCTGCCACTATGGTTCTGGTAGTTGGCTTAATTGATGATATACGCAGACTTAGCCCATGGGTAAAACTTGTTGTTCAGGTAGCTGCAGCCTTAATCGCTGCGATAGGATTTGGAATTACAATATCAAATATTACAAATCCTTTTGGAAATACAATTGTTCTTGAGCAGACCACTAATCAGTTTAGTGTTTTAGGCCTCGATTTAAGCTTTAACTGGATTGCAGTTTTGCTGGCTGTAATCTGGATGGTTGGGATGACCAATACAATCAACTTTTTAGATGGTATAGATGGCTTGTCTGGTGGTGTTTCGGCTATTGCTGCAGGAATTATTTTTTTACTAGCAATAAGTGATAAGGTTTCCCAGCCAAATACCGCTCTTGTATCAATTATTCTAATGGGTGCAGCTTTGGGCTTTCTTGTATACAATTTCTACCCAGCCAAAATATTTAATGGCGATTCAGGTGCCTACTTCTTAGGAATGACACTGGGTATTTTGGCAATTTTCTCTGGTGCAAAGCTGGCGACTGCTGCATTAGTTCTGGGGCTGCCAATACTGGATGCTGTTTGGGCTGTTTTTAGGCGCCTGATACATAAAAAATCGCCTTTCACCGCGGATAGGGGGCATTTGCACTACCTATTTCTGGATGCAGGATTTTCCCAGCGGCAAGCCGTTTTGAGCATCTACTTACTTTGTATTATTTTTGGCCTGGTTGGCATTATGGGCACTACGCCCCAAAAGATTATTGGAATAGTAGTTTTAATTGTTGTTATGATAATACTCTTGGTGGGCCTAGCTGTTCTAAAAAAGCGTCGCTCCAAAAAAGCTATTTGACCTAATCCAACAGATATGGTAAGCTATAAAACAAGAGGGAATACATTAAAACGTGAAAAGTAAAAACCTACAGGATTTAATAAGAAACTTGCAAGTATTCTACAAGTGTCCTTCCTGTGGTGCGAGCTATATCCATGATGATATTGCATTCCTTGGTAAGGTGGAAGAGCATTGCTTTATGCAACTTACCTGCCATGATTGCTCTTTGCCAGTGCTAGCTACTGTTTTCTTACAATCAGAAATCGAGCAGGCAGCCAAAAAGACTTCATCTAGAATGGGGCGCAAATCTGACCTTGGCTACAAAGAGCGATCTGCCTTTATCAAGCGAGGGCCAATATCTTCCCAAGAAATAGCCACTTTTCATCTTAATATAACAAAGCCTCAAAAGACTAAGAAAACTAAATAACAAGGATTTTAATGGACAAAATTGTAATATCAGCTACTACTCGTGATTCGTTTGGCAAAAAAAATGCCGAATTGCGTAAGAATGGAAAAATTCCAGCCGTTATATATGGAAATAACAAGGAAAACGCCACAGTCACTTTAGACGCCAAAGAATTCACTAAGGCCTTCGCTAGTGCAGGTCATAGTGCTATTGTTGAGCTTAAACTCGACGAAGGTGCAGGAGAAAATGTTCTTATTCAAGATATTGATATGGATCCTGTGAGAAATGAAATTTCTCATGCCGACTTTTATAGAGTCAATATGAACAAAACCATTAGAACCGAAGTACCACTTCACTTTATTGGTGAATCTCCAGCTGTATTCCAGCAAGAAGGCTCACTATTTAAAAATATTGAAGAAGTTGAAGTAGAAACTCTACCAGCCAATCTTCCTCCACATATCGAAATTGATATTTCTGTTCTAGACGACTTCAGTAAGTCTATACATATTTCTGACATCAAAGCGCCAGAGGGTGTGGAAATCCTAGAAGATGCCGAACAGCTTATTTGTAAGGTAGATCCACCTCGAAGTGAAGAAGAAATGGCTGCTCTAGATGAAGAAATCGGAGAAGCAATTCCTGAAGGCGCTGCAGAAGAAGGTACAGAAGCCACTGAAGGTGAAGCCAAAGAGGGCGAAGCACCAGCCGAAGCCGAATCTAAAGAGTAAGAGTGCGTTTATATCATGTAAAAAAGACCCTACTAGGGTCTTTTTTGTTAAAATAAAAGTCTATGGAAAAAAACTTAAACAACACACAACCCAAAGAGCCCCATAATGAATCTGAGGAATTAAGCAGAGGCCTAAATTATATTAGGGATCTAACATCTGAACTAGGCAAATCTAGACTGATTAATAGCTTCAAATCCAGGTTGAAAGATGATGACTTTAAACTTATTGATAGTGCTTTTAAAAAAGCTATTGTAGAGCCTGAAAATTACTATCATATTAGGCAAATATATCGCTCAAGATACGGGGATGAAAAAATTAATGAATATGATTCAATAGAATCATCTCTGATGGGCTTAACTGAAAGAGATACCGTCGAACTAAGTGGTAGTTTAGCAAATGAAATGGTTAGAGATATTTTCACGAACGCTTCTAATTCAAACGTTATCAATCAAGCTAGGCTATTTGTGAATCCTGAAAAGTTCAAGTCATTATCATCAGAATCCTTAGGAGCAGGAAGGGTAATATATTTTTTAACAACAGAAAAGATAAGCATCCCACTTGGCATGTTTATAAGTGCAGACTCATTTGAATCGTGGCATGGAAGGCCAGAAGAAATTACAAAAGATGGTAGATTGAGTCTCGATGTAATTAAGGACTATGCTGGTAGAGAAACAAAACCGCCCCAAATTGAGCAAATAGAGGCATACCTTTTGCCCGACAACAGAATATATATTAAGTCAGCTAATTCGCATCGTGTTGCCGCAGCAATAAGAAGAGGAGACGAATATTTAGAATTTAAAGGAAGTATCAGATTGGTCTTATTGGAGGAAGTTCCTAGTTTTCTGCAAAACTAGTTGAAAGTTTTGATTAGCTTGTTCAGCTGATGCTGGTTATTTTGCGAACCATAGTTAGCGAGGTACTTGATTGTTGCGTTGGCGCTAATTGGTGCTAGGGTATTGAACACAATTTTTATTAGCTCATTTTTTGGCAATGTTGTTTTATGCATTGAAACAATTTTTTGTTCTATTGTGTCGAGTACATTTTCTATATTTATAGCCTCAAGCTCATGGTCATCAAAACTTAGCAAAATACTCTTAGTTAGGATACTTCGATTGTATTTTTCTGATGTGCTTTGACTCTTGTTTTTTATATATAGCCAGCTTAGATCGGCTTTTTCATAGGTTGTAATTGAGGAGTGGCATTTCTGGCACTCCTTGCGTCGCCAGGTTTGAGTACCCATCTTAGTAGAGCGGGAGTTAGTAGTTTTTAAACCAGTTGAGCCACAAATCGGACATTTCATATCAATATATT
>JBIIKB010000046.1:0-4340 GCA_044233405.1 Candidatus Saccharimonadia bacterium
GTAGGTTTTGGTGGAACTTAAAAACCCCTCTTTTGAGGGGTTTTTGTTTTTACTTTACTGTTCCTTGCATGTCCATTGGGGATGGGTTGGGCTGCTTATTGTTTAGCTCTTGTTTGAATATATCAAGCTCATTTGGAGATAGATCATCAAGATATTTTTTAACACTCGCTCTGTAATCAGCTGCTTTTTTTTCCATATCATTGAGGTTTTCAGTGGTCGAAGGGCTCTGATTTTCGTTAGAGAAATTTTTAAAGGGAGGATCATTCGGTGGCGGCGGTGGTGCAGAAGCTGCCATTTCTTGTTTGGGCTCGTCGGAGGGCTTTTCATAATACTGTGGTTGAGCCATAATCATATTGCCATTTTGCATCATTGCAGGTGCTTGCATAGAGTTTGGTTGCTGAACTATTTCTTGGTTTCCCGGCGGTGCTGTGTTCATATTAAGTTGTGTTTCTGGGGAGGGCATTTGAGGCGCCATCTCCATATTAGATTGTATTTGCTGTCCTTGTTGCATTCCCATGCCCATATCTTGCATTTGTTGTCCTTGAGGTTGCATAATTAACTCCTTATTAAATAGTTATGTTTATCATAAAACATCATAGGCATAAGTACAATAAAAAGCCGGACATAAAGCCCGGCTAATTAATCACAAGAAAGTTACGTTTTCTTCAGCCCAATCAAGAGCTTCCTGGGCAGTTTTACGTGCCTCGACAAATTCCTTAGTGGGCGTATTGGCATTCCAGAACTCAATCCACTTGTATTTGTCTGGATTGACCCAAGTAAGAGTATACAAATGGTGCCATTTACCATTAGTAAAGTGGGCGCTGTACTGATTACCAGTTACAACATAGCCGACACGCGTAAGGGCCTTGTAGCTACCCGTGTTAGGATGGGCCACACCGCTATCGATTGCCTTGAGGCCAAGTCGAGAGTAGGCATAAAAGCACCTAGCGCGGTGGCAGGCCGAGGCAACGCCTTTGCCCCACATGGCTGTGTCGAAAATGATACAGCCCGATCCGCCACGATTGTCCTTAATATTACCAATCGAAGTCACTCCGATGGGTCTACCAACATTGTCCTTAGGGTCATTTGCAACAGCAATAATCCAAAAGGCGGAATTAGCTTCTTTGGCCTGTTCAGTAAAGAATTCACGCTCCATTTCGGTCGTAATTGTCCGATTGGTATTGGTGTATTCATTAACCTTAGCCTTGCTGATACCCTGGGAAATGATTTCCTCATCTCCTTCGACAGGAGAGCGCAGAATGATTTTTACTGGCTTTCCCTTTTTGGGTAGTGAGTTGAATGTCATCGACAATCCAAGTGCCATTTGCTTGTCCTTTCTGTGAGTTAATATGTACAGATCTCCTTTGAGATCCGACAAGCCTCCCAGTAGCGACGCATTTATGGTTGTTATAGTTCTTAAACGAAAAAACCTCCGCTTTGGGAGGCTTATCGCATTTCAAAATGTTAGTTCAATTAATTTATACGATAAGCCATAGCAAATAGACGATTGCCAGTAAATTTGGCAAGCATCGTAATATTTGTATAAATGCTTTGGCTGATTCGTTTCATGCCCATAATTTTAGCCTTTAATTATATAATTGTCAAGCTTATCCAACATAATTTAGCAGAACCCCAACCTTAAAAGTACTTGACAAAAGCGCTTATGTTGTGTATAATAGCCCATTGACTAAAAAATTATGAGTATGAATCAAGAATTAACACCTAAACAGCAAGCCAGCGAGCTTATTAAACAAGCCGATAATATTGTTATTATTACTGGTCGCGAACCCAATAACGATCAGCTTTCGGCTGCTATTGCTATGCAAAGAGTCTTAAACAAGCTTCATAAGCAGGCTAGTGTTGTTATTACCGATAAACTTCCAAAGAGCGCTGAACTATATGACACTCAGTTTATTAGCAGTGATATCGAAGGTGTACGCGATTTTGTAATCAAAATTGATATGCACGATGTAGTTGTAGATAAGCTTAAATACAACGTCGAAGGTGATAGTCTTGACGTTACAGTTACTCCGCTAAACGGTAATTTTACCGCCAAAGATGTGAGCTTTGAACACGGTCCGTTTAAGTTTGATTTAGTAATCGCATTGGGCGTTCCACAGATTTTCAAAATGGATAAAATTGTTGAACAAAACCCAACTATTTTCGATGGACTACACCTTATAAACATCGATTACCACCGCATAAATGAGCAGTTCGGTAGCGTGAATTATGTTGATCAAAACGCCAGCTCTGTCTGCGAAATGTTGGTATCGCTTTTTGAATCTTTGGAGCAGGGTATTATCGATGAGTCAATCGCTACTGCACTATATACCGGCATAACTTCTGCAACTCATAATTTCACTATCCCTGATACAACCGCCAAATCTATGACTGTAGCTGCACAAATGCTTGCTGCAGGTGCCAAACAGCAGGAAGTTGTAAAGGTAATGAACTCTAAAAACAGCAATAATCACGAGCCTAAAGCTAAAAAAGAAGAAGTTAAGGTTCCAGATGCAACTGCCCCAACAAGCATAAAGGAAGCTATGGAACAGGCTAAAAAAGAAGCCAGTACAGATAGGGCTGAAGAAAAAGACGAAGTTAAAAAAGAGTCTAAAAATGATGGCTCAAAAAAAAACAACAAGTCTGGAATAAAGGACAGTTCGAAGCCGAAAGCTTCAAGCCAGGACCATTCCAAGGACGAATCGGCCCCCAAACAGCCTAAAAGCCCTCTAGAAAAATAAGCTAAAATAGTATTATGAATTTCCAAAAAGAAGGTTTGTATCTTATAAACAAGCCTCGTGGCCGAAGTAGTTTTAGTATTGTTGCTCAAGTCAGGCGATTAAGCGGCATCAAAAAGGTAGGCCATGCCGGTACGCTAGACCCAGAAGCCGAAGGGTTATTAGTAGTTCTTCTTGGCAAAGAATATACCAAGCAAGCCGAAAAGTACTCAAGGCTAGATAAGACTTATGAATTTGAAATAAAACTTGGTGAAGTTTCTACCACAGACGATGAAGAAGGGGACAAGACCGAAGTGTCGGGCTTAAAGCCAACCAAAGCAGAAATTATTAAAGCCCTAAGTAACTATGAAGGGGAAATTGAGCAAACTCCACCAGTCTATTCGGCTATCAAAATAGACGGACAGCGAGCTTATAAAAGGGCTCGTAATGGCGAAGAAGTTGAAATGCCAACTCGCAAGGTAAATATTAAAAGTATTGAGCTTTTGGATTATAAGTATCCTTTTGCATGCATCAAAGCCGATGTTAGCTCTGGTACATATATAAGATCTCTCGCTCGTAGTATCGGCGAGGACCTTAAAACGGGTGCTTATTGTACAAAAATAGTGCGCACCAGGGTAGGTGAATTTAGCCTCGATGATGCGCTAGCAGTTGATTAATTTGGCTTTATCTGGTAGAATACTTTGTATATGATTCAAAAAACTACTAAAGCTAAGCTAATGAAAGACAACGGTATGCACGCCAAAGACACTGGTTCTGCCGAAGTTCAGATAGCGCTTTTTACAGAAAAGATCAAAGAATTAACTGATCATCTTAAAACTCACAAAAAAGATAATCACTCAAGACGCGGACTACTTGCTATGGTAAGTAAAAGACGACGTTTACTTGATTATTTGAGCAAAAAAGACCACAAACGATACGAAGCTATTGTTAAAAAGCTTGGTCTGCGTAAGTAGTATTTGAATTCGTACATTATAAATAATTAAACCAGTTTGAGGGTTGGCTTGGTTGCGGAACGGATTGATCACTAGTAGGTTTGATCAATTGATTCCGAAACTAACTAATTAAGATTCTCAATCTGAGAGAGGAAAATATGGAAATAATCCATCCTTTTGGAGGCAAAACTCATAAATTCGAAACCGAGTTTGCCGGCAAAAAATTAACAATCGAAACAGGTAATATGGCCTTTAGGGCTGACGGAGCGGTGACTGTTCGCTGCGGCGATACAATGCTTTTGGCGACTGCAGTTGTGCAGCCAAAACCAAAGCCAGACACTGACTTTTTTCCATTACTAATCGACTATGAAGAGCGTTGGTATGCTTCTGGTAAGATTTCCGGAAGCCGATATATTAAACGCGAAGCTAAGCCTTCAGATAAGGCCGTATTAACTTCACGATTAATCGACCGACCAATCCGACCATTGTTCCCTAAGGGCTATCGTAATGACGTCCAGGTAGTGGTAACTGCTTTGAGCGTAGATTTAGAAAATGAACCAGATGTGATTGCAATTATTGCAGCCTCAACTGCCTTAATGCTAACCGGTGCTCCTTTTGAAGGCCCAGTTGCCGCAGCTAGAATTGGCCAGATAGATGGCAAGCTTGTAGT
>JBIIKB010000047.1:0-4281 GCA_044233405.1 Candidatus Saccharimonadia bacterium
AACTTGTTTGATTATTTAGCGAGCATTTTGCGAAAAAGGCTTTAGCCGCATTCCCTCCCAGGGTACCAATATATATGAATGTAGATGTAAAAAATTATTATAATAAAATACCCAAAGAATCTCTTTCGAGAATAGCTGAGCTTGAATCGATAATAAAATCAGTAGTTGGTGATTATGAATTAACAATGAGCTATGGCGTACCAACCGTATTAAAAGATGGGCACACAATTCTTCATTTTGGTGCCTACAAAGAATTTATCAGCATCTATCCTCTTGGACATGTATTAATAGAAAAATACAGAGATAATCTCAAAAGTTACAAAACAAGCCGTGGCACAATCCAATTCCAAAATAATCAAGCATTTCCCAAAGAACTTATCAAGAAAATTATAAAAGACTGCCTCAAATTATCCAATCAATAAATATTGACATACCACACATTAGTTGTATAATTTTATAGTTCCGACCGAAAGGTAGACCGTGGATATACTCGTCACAGTTGTGGGTGGTCCAGAACACAGAAAAGAGCTTTTTTACCGAGAGGTTTCATGGCCCGATGAAGCTCCAATTCCGCGAATTGGTGAAAACATTTTGCTGGGAACCCTTTTCCCTTGCGAGATTACCAACATCTTTTGGGCAGTAGAGTTGCCAACAAATGACCACATAAGTAATGAACCTTTTTTGACAATTATGGCAAGATTCAAAGACAACATTAACCTGCTTTATCAGGCCGTCGAAGAAGGCTTCTTGCTCGAATCTCACCCAAATTTCAGTATCTGAAATTAGCCCCGAAGGCATCAAGCTTTCGGGGATTTTATATAATTGATCTAAATTAAAGCTTGACTAGTATTTAATGAAGATATATTCTATTTTGAACCACGAATTGGTTGCACCAAACACATAGGAGGAATGTGAGTCTTGCCACTACTGTGTAGTCCGCCAAGCCGCAAGAAGCTCAAGCCAAGACAACGCCGAAAGTGTGATATACGAAAGATCGTGCGTAAAAAGGGAAATTACAACAATGCCCAGTTCCACCAGAACGACTTCATCATCACAGCAGAAGGCTTTGTCATCGATCTGACTTAGGACTGCACCCCACACAAATAAGGCCCCGCTTTGGAATTATTCCGATGCGGGGCCTTCATCTTTCAATTATTATTTTGCCTCTCTACCATATATATGTTCAAAATCTGTTTTTGTATATTCAAAAAGCTCGTTGCCATCAAAAAATCGATCAACCTCTACCCGTCCATTTTCTACACTATCAGATGCATGAACGATATTGTTCGAGCCAGTGAGACCAAAGTCACCTCTTATTGTACCTGCAGGCGCCTCTTGCCCTAGTCGAGGACCAACAAGTATTCTAATTGCCGAAACACTACCTTCACCTCCCTCTAAAGCAATTGCAACAATCGGAGAACTCTGCATATACTCTTTTATTTCTTTAAAGAATGGTTTATCAACCAAAAAATCATAATGCGCTTCAAGGGTTGCATCCTCTATACTTAACATTTTAAGGCCAATTATCTTAAGGCCTTTTCTTTCAAAGCGAGAGATGATTTCGCCTACCAAGCCTCTTTGCAGTCCATCTGGTTTTACAAGAATTAGTGATTTTTCCATTTTTCTCCTTACTTTCTTAGTATATCTTCGATATTTTTAATTTTATCATTTTCTATTGGGCCAATGCCTGCAAAATGTAAATTCTCTGGAACTAAATATTTATGGGCAGCCTCAATTACTCCGTCGATATTTACACCATCAACTTTTGCAAGCATTTCTTCTAGTGTCCATACCTTGCCTGAAACAATTAAATCGGTTCCCATCACATCGGCAACTGCGGAATTGCTTTCCATACCCATTATCATTCGGCCCCTAACTTGCTCCTTAGCCTTTTCAAGTTCTTTTTTATCGACACCCTCTTTGCGTATTTTAATTAGTTCTTCGGTAATTGCACCAACTGCCTCGTCTACTCTGTCATTATTAACCCCAGCGTAAATTTCGAATTTTCCACTGTCTATAAAATTACTAAAGCTCATAAATATTGTGTAAGCCAAGGCTTTACGTTCGCGAACATTTAAGAATAATCGCGAGCTCATGCCTGAACCCAATAATGTAGATAGTATCTTGAAAGAAGATTCGTCCTGAGCGTCTATCTGCGGGGCTCTACCTGTGACTACTAAGTGAGTTTGGTTGGTGTCCTGTTTAATTATGTTAGTAATTTTAGAAGACTCACCGTTCTTTACTCTTTCAAATCCCCTTCGTGTTTTAGACTCGAAACCACCAAGCAACTCTTCTGCAAGCTCAACAGCTCTAGCGTGGCTGATATTACCCGCCACCGAAATAACCAAGTTATCCATCGTATAAAGACTTTTAAAGTAATCCATAATAACCTGGCGTGGCATTTTGCTAATAATCTCTGGTGTTCCAATGACATTGGTTCGCAAACTGTCTTTTGGCCAAAGTAAATCGCCAGTCAAATCAAACACCAATCTACCAGGATCGTCCTTATAGACATTCATTTCCTCAAGTATTACGCCCCTCTCGCGCTCAACTTCATCTGGATTAAATAGTGGGTCGGTCAGAATATCGGCCAAAATATTAAAAGCTAGGCCAGCATAATTTTTAGGTAGTTTTATATAGTAGCTGGTGTGGTCTTCAGCGGTATAGGCATTCATATATCCACCTACCGAATCAACTTCTTCGGCAATAATTTTTGCTTCGGGCCTTTTTGTAGTTCCCTTAAAAAGAAGGTGCTCTAAAAAGTGAGCAGCTCCGTATTCAGTCTTCATGTCTTCGTACCTGCCGCCAGCGCCAACAAAAAATGCCACGGTTACGCTTTCGGTATCGTCCATTGTCCGAGTAACGATTTTTACACCATTGCTAAGGGTGCTGATTTTATGTAGATTGTTTTTCATTATTTTTTATTCTTACTTGATTTACGGTTTTTAATTTTATGGGCAGTTTTTTTGGCGTGCGAAATATACATCGCTCGTTTTTCTTGATCCTTCAGAAGGTGCCAAATGCCAGGCAAAATGGTGATAACTATTATCAGCGCCGCAATCGGAAGCAAATATTTATCAACATCTGGTATAACACTCCCCAGGAAGTAACCTAGAACTGTAACACCTACTGCCCATATGAAGCCCCCAAACACATTGAAAAACAAAAATCTTCTATATTCCATTTTGCCAATACCAGCAATTACCGGAACAAATGTTCTTCCGAGTGGAACAAAACGCGCCAAAATAATGGACTTTCCGCCATGCTTTTTAAAAAAAGCTTGGGACTTTTCAACGTTTTCTTTACTAAACACCAATGAGTCTTCTTTTTTAA
This sequence comes from Candidatus Saccharimonadia bacterium, assembly GCA_044233405.1. Taxonomy (GTDB): domain Bacteria; phylum Patescibacteriota; class Saccharimonadia; order CAILAD01; family BJGX01; genus BJGX01. The sequence goes on from JBIIKB010000047.1 coordinate 3,334, forward strand.
ATGCCCTTGGCCCTACCCTTTTACCAAAATGGTAGCCCACACTATCTCCGACAACTGCAGCAATGAAAGTCAAAATACAAAGTACAAAAATATTAAATACGCCCTGCGATGCTAAAAATCCGGCTGTAAATAATAAACTATCGCCTGGCAAAAAGAATCCAGCTAATAATCCTGATTCGGCAAAGACAATTGCGAAAATTCCAGCGTATCCGACAGTTCTGAGTAGGCTATCTAGTTCGAACATATCTAGAATTATAGCAGATTATTTTACCGACTGGGTGATTTTATGAACAGCTATAAGGATGATAGTAAGGTCGGCCGGGGTAACACCCTGAATGAGGCTAGCTTGGGCGATATTTGATGGCTGAACTTCTTGAAGCCTGAGCCTGGCTTCATTTCTTAATCCAGGTATTTGTGAATAATCCATATCACTTGGAAGTTCTTGCATTTGTCTGTCTTTGAGCTTGCGGGCTTCGCGTATTTGTTTTTCAAAATAACCACTATACTTTACTTCCGAAACCACCTGCTCGGCTACCTCTCCAGTTAGCTCAATTCCAAAGTCTAGCTTTAGGCTGTCCAAATCATTTTCTGGTCTAGCCAAGTATTCATGTGCAGAAATTGTCTTACCATCGATTTTTTGTTTGCGTTCTTTTAGTAGCTTTAAGGCTGAATTAATTGCAATTTGCTTTTGCTCTACCCTCGCAAGTTCTTTACCACTCAAAAGACCCGATTCATGACCTTTTTTACTCAAGCGCAAATCAGCATTGTCATTTCGTAGTAGTAGTCGGTATTCAGCTCGGCTTGTAAAAATTCTGTAAGGCTCAACATGCACCTTGGTAACCAAATCTTCAATTAGAACCCCGATATATGCTTCGGTGCGATCAAGTATAAATGGCTTTTTGCCTTGGGCTTTACGGGCTGCATTAATGCCGGCAATTAAGCCCTGGG
>JBIIKB010000048.1:0-4248 GCA_044233405.1 Candidatus Saccharimonadia bacterium
CGGTTAGGCTGAATTTTCCCCATTTAGTAAGCTGGGGTGTTGCTTTAACTCGAATCAACATTCCATCCTCAAGTTCAGTTTTAAGCTGATAAATAGTCATAAAACAGCCGACTAAATTATGTTCATCCTTTAGGTCAAAAAATATCCATTTACCTTGGTTAATTTTAAAGCTCGAAACCTCTCCCTCTACAACCACTTCTGGGTAAGCAAAAGTAAGCGTCTGATTTAGAAGAGAATTAAACTCCGAAACCGTAATAGCATCATTTCCCATCCAGCATTGTCCTTTTGTAAAAATAAAGACCAACAGGCAAAAATAACCAAAGTGCTATTATTCTAAAAACAATCGAAGCAGAAAAGCTCAAGTCAAAGCTCAATCCAAGGCCAACAAGTATACTAACCATGCTGATTTCAAAAACCCCAATACCCGAAGTGAAAACTGACAATGCAGATAGGCCGAGGGCGATTAGATACGCCGCGATAATTACTCCGGGGTTTGGATAAACTCCAAAAGCAATAAAGACCATATAAAGAGATAATAAGTCAAAGCCCATCGAAATAAAACACCATAAAAATGGCTTAATTAGCATGCGCCAATTATTTTTAAATTCATAAAGCGTTTCATAGAACTTACTATTGAGCTCATGTAACTGCTCACGTTCTAAGCTGTGCTTTTTAAATTTTTTTAAGATCCAATTAGTGGGTCGGGTTAACATGTAAGTTATTTTCTCGGCAATTTTTCTATTTAATAAAAGCCCGACCACGATAATAGAGCCAACCAAAACAAACACCAAAGCAATCATTATTAATCTGAAGCTGACCATTTCAATTTTTTGTGACAAAAAAAGCATTAAAAGTGCAAGTAGCAGGTAGACAATAAAAGAAATAGCAGTAAATCCGAACCAAAAAGCCTGAGCCACTGTAGTTGTATGGGCCGAAACCTTGTGCTTTCTAAATTGCCCTCTTAATAATGCAACGCCGCTAATTCCACCGCTCGGAAATACTGTATTTGCAAAGTTCATAGTAATGACATCCTTATAGATGAATTTAAAAGGTATAGAATGATTGAAATTTTTTAAATAAACCTGGAAGTATTTTGCGTTTGCAAAATATGCCAAGTATCGAATAGCGAATACAATCAGCAGCAAAAATACATTGATATTTTTTATAATACCCATAAAATTTTGAAGCTCACCAAACTGAACTATCGCAAATACAGTTATAAAAACTAACGCAATAAAAAATAAGACATGTCTTAATCGCATAAAGCTATTGTACATCAGCTCGCGCTTAAGTGGTATGAGGTCTATAATATAGTTATGTATTTATATATATTAGGACGAGAAAGAGATTTGTGTTTGGCCGAACTAGAGAGCAAGGATAAAAATGTTGAGCTAATAACAGAGCAAATTGCTGTATCAAAAAAATTATTTGATATCAATAATCTGGGTGGCACGATAAAAGTCGGTGAAATTATCGCCAATAACGTCTCAAGTGTAAATGAGCTTCAAAAGGAAATAATTAACCACTGTAAGGCTATTAAGCTAGAGACTAAGTTTAATTATGGAATTAGCTATTATGGAAATTCGAAAATTAATTTTAATCAAATTGGTATAAAACTAAAAAAGGAGCTTAAATCAACTGGCTTAAAGCCGAGATTTGTAATGCCCAGCAATGGCGCAATACTTAATGCTGCCTCTATAAAACACAACAAGATATTGCCTGATGGACGTGAATTTATCGTAGTGCAGTCAAAAGATAAAATGCTTTTAGCAATCGGTCTGTCTTTTCAGGATATAGATATGTACTCTAAAAGAGATTATGAAAAACCATGCAGGGATCGAAAAGTTGGTATGTTGCCTCCCAAGCTTTCGCAGATAATGATCAATTTGGCTGACCCAGATGATAACACTGTAATATGCGATCCATTTTGTGGATCCGGCGGCTTACTTATGGAGGCCTCTTTAATGGGTTATGACAGTATAGGCAGTGATTTATCGGAGGATATGACAAATTGTGCTGGAAAAAATATCGAGTGGTTTTTGGATAATTTCAATGCTAAAGGAGAAGTGGAAATTCTAAAATCTAACGATGCAACCAAGCTTAAATATCCAAAAGAAAGATATAGCGTGGTAACTGAGGGCTTTTTAGGAATTAATTTTCTGTCTAAACCAACCAAGCAGCTAATAGATGAGCAGATATCGAACCTAAAAAATATATATGTTGAGTTTTTTAAAAATCTACTTTTACAGGAAAGACTACCTGATGTCGTTTGTATCTGCGTGCCATTCTGGAGGGTAAACGAGCAAACGATTAGGCTCAATCTTATTGACGAAATTGCCAATCTGGGCTATACTATTGTGGAGTTCAAATCTGCTCGACAAAGTACTCTCAACTACTACAGAGAGGGTCAATTTACAGGTCGGCAGATTGTTGTATTTAAACCAAACAAGGAGAATTAATTATGTCAAAGACTAAAGCTGGTGGTTCTACAAAAAACGGTAGAGATTCACAATCAAAAAGACTTGGGGTTAAGCGCTCTGGTGGACAAGCTGTTCAAGCCGGAGATATTATAATTCGCCAAAGAGGCACTAAATTTATAGCCGGTTCTCATGTAGGAATTGGTAAAGACCACACTCTATTTGCTCTTAAATCAGGATCGGTTGAATTTAAAACCGTTCGTAAGCAAGCCTTTACTGGCAATAAAGAGCGCAGATCACTCGTTAGCGTTGTAGCTAACGCTAGTTAATCCAGATAGTTATTCATTCAAAGCCGCTTTATTGCGGCTTTTTTTGTGCAACGTTACCTTTAGTGGATTTAGATGAAAGCAATGACTTTCTGTGCTTAACAGAGGCTACAAAATCTCTAAACAATGGGTGGGGCTTATCAGGTCTAGATTTGTATTCAGGATGGAATTGACTCGCAACAAAGAAGGGATGGTCCTTATGTTCAATTATTTCAACTAGCTTACCGTTAGATGAGGTAGCAGCAATAACCAGGCCAGCTTTCTCGAGAGTTTCTTTATAATCATTATTAAACTCATATCTATGGCGATGGCGCTCAGTAATTTTAGTTTTTCCATAGGCCAAGTAGGATCTAGACTTTTTGTTAAGCTTTGCTTCATAGTCCCCCAAACGCATGCTTCCTCCAAGATCAACATTAATTTGATCGGGCATTATATAAATTACTTTATTTTTTGCATCTGGATTCATCTCGCTACTATTTGCTTTTTCATCACCCAATACCTCTCTAGCAAAGTCAATAACAGCAACCTGCATCCCCAGACAAAGCCCAAGATATGGTATGTTGTTTTTTCTTGCATACCTTGAGGCAGCTATTTTGCCTTCTACCCCTCTCACACCAAAGCCGCCAGGCACCAATATGCCATCTAGATCTTCTAAATTTTTATAACTTAGTTCTATTCGTTCTGAATCTACCCAAATTATTTCGACATCAAGATTATGATACCAAGCTGCAGCACGCAATGCTTCAAAAACACTTAAATAAGTATCTTCATTTGACATGTATTTTGCGATAACACCTATCTTAATGCTAGGCTTGTTTGATCTAATCTTATCTACTAATCTGGTCCAGTCTTTTAGATTCGGCTTACTGCAAGATATTTCAAGCCTGGAGCAAATATAATTACCAATACCGCTCTCCTCCATCCTTAGAGGCACCTCATAAACGGTACTTGCATTAGGCAATGCAACAATTGCATCTTTTTCTACATCACAATACAAACTCATTTTTTCAAATGCCTCAGCATTTACAGGTTCATCCGAACGAACAAACAAAATATCTGGCTGTATTCCAGCCTCTCTTAGATCTCTTACACTATTCTGTGCTGGCTTTGTTTTAAATTCCTTACTAACTCCAAGGTAGGGGATGTAGACAACATGGCAATACAAAACATTCTCTTCGCCAACTTTTCGCTTCATTTGTCTAATTGCCTCAATCCAGGCCATTGCTTCATAATCCCCAACTGTACCACCAACTTCTGCTATATGAACATCGCTGTTATCTGCTGATGATATAATTTGATTCATAATTTCGTTAGTTATATGAGGGATAATTTGTATTGTCTTTCCCAAAAATAAACCTTTCCGCTCATCAGAAAGTACTTTGGAGTATATCTTGCCGCTCATTGTAGATGATTTTTTTGTAAGTTCTCTATCGATAAATCTCTCATAGTGTCCCAAATCTAAGTCCGTCTCTCCACCATCGCACGTAACAAAAACCTCTCCATGC
>JBIIKB010000052.1:0-4121 GCA_044233405.1 Candidatus Saccharimonadia bacterium
ATATCCTTGATCATTAAATGTTCGGTTTTGATACGCCTTAAGGCCTTCTTCGCCCTCGATCATTGGTGTGCCGACAAAACCATTTAGATTTACAGTATTAAACTGTTTGAAGCCACCCACTAAGGCCTGCAGTCGTTGTTTGGCAGCTTGTTCATTTTGTCCAATATAACAGATTCTTATTTTTACTGCATAACCTAGTTTTTCTGCTTTAGCCTCTACTGCTGAGAGTAAGGTTGTTTGTCCCGGTGATAGTTCCTTTTTGCCGGGGCCAGAAGCAGCCTTAGCCGATTGTTCGTAGTATATTTTTGGGGTTACGGTTGCAGTGAATATATCTTTAGCTAGACCAGCTGGTTTTTTTGTCCAGTCATCAAAGATTCCCTTCTTTTTACCGTTTCTAACTTCGTCTACGTATTGCAAAGACTTGGCGTGCCAACTATCACTAACAGGCTCGGCAAGTATTTGAATCCATATTTCTTCATTATCATTTAAGCTAGCTAATACCGTGGTAAGGCCGGCCAACGGATCGACTTCGAAGGTAGCAAAAGTTTTAATTGGAAAAATTTCGTCTTTGTCTAGCGTTATTTGGGTTGTGTAGGCGTTTCGGCCATTAAGATTCTTGTGGCTATAATCACTGTCCATTTCAGTTATCTGAACTGAAGGATATTGAGCATATATTTGGCTTTCAACATAATCTTTTAAATGCTTAGGGCACCATACATAAAAATAAATTAAGTGATCATGCGAAACTACTTCAAAGCTAATGTGTTCCTGAATTCCACTGTTATCTTCTGAGGGTCTTAGGATTCCGTGTAAACTAGCAAACATCTGTTCTGCAGACAACTCCTTTTTCTCGTTGTCCTTAGGAACAATTATTTGCAACATTGTATGTTCTGATCTTTCGATATAAGCCACCTTTTGATTGTTCTTCCTGATTAAATAAAATAGCCAGCCAGCAATAAAAACCCAGCCCCAGAATTTGAATAAGACCGTGCTGATGACTCCAATGATAGTCGTAAATATAGTTGCCAGTATTTCCATTTTTTATCGGCTATAATTAGCCTTTTTAATTTATGAGAGCGTATAAACACCCTTTTCAACTCGCTTGAATTGGGGCTTTTCTTGAAGATTTAAAACTATAGTAGTTGTTTTAACCTGCCTTCTTGCAAGCACTCTTTTAACAATTTCGTCCTTGCTAAGCGGGCCGCCCTCTTCTTTCAAGACTTCTTCTATTATATCAGCTACGGTACCCGAACGGTAACCCCATTCCGCTAAAGCATATATACCTCGGCCTATCAAGACAAAACGCTTGTCTTTAATAAGTTCGTTGTGTACAGCCTGGGTGGTGACCTTTTTAGGGTTGGCCGCCAAAGACGATATCTTTGAAGCTATGTCTGAAAAGTGCATTGGCCTGCCGGCCTTTTTAAGAACCAAGTAAATTTTATCGCGAATACTTTTTGGATTCACTTCGGGCCATACAGTAAGCCCCCATGCTCCATCGAGCTCGCTTATATGGTTAGACGATTTAGCAAGCTCTTGGATAGTTTCTAGACTATGCGGACCATCAATAAGCTTAAAAATGCCCTCAAATTTAGTTGGTTTATTAATTTCTTCAATTGTACTAACAAGTTGATCGTGCAGTTTTTTAACTTTATCTTGGCTAAATGTGCCAGAATCTACAATTAGGCTCGAGAAGTTATCATTTTTATCAATAAATTCAACATCTGGGCTTATTTTGACCAAAAAGATAGCGTGAGGAGTCAAATTATCATCTAGGTCAATTTCAGACGAAAGTGTTGATAGTCCCACTAGACCACCATTTTTTGTAACTACTTCACTTACAATAACTGCAAAATCGTGATCTGATTGAAAGTTTTCTTGCAGCTTACTCAGTGCCGCCTTTTCAATCTGACGAACTCTTTCTCTGGTGATATTCAAATCCCTACCGATTTGTTCTAGGGTTTGAGAGTCAGTGTTAATACCGCCTCTTCTTCTTAAGACCTCTTTGTCGCGGTCCTTTTTTAAAGTTGAAAGCGCTGAATCAACAAGATTATTAAGCTGTTGAGTAGTAAATTGAGCCATAATTTTTTAAATAATGTATAAATGGCCCTCTAAGGCCACTTAAATCTTAAATATTATAACATCGAAGCCTCTTACGGTCAACTTATTTTTTAGACTTTGATCCTTTTGAGTTTTTGTCAGTTATAATCTTTTGGCAGTCTTTAAGGGTTAACTTTTTGGGCTCTACTCCTTTAGGAACCTTTGCATTTACCTGCCCATCTGTCACATAGGGCCCAAAACGGCCATTTAGGACCTGAATTCCTTCGGCTTCGTAGTTAGCAATTACCCTGCTATCAAGCATTTTTTGGTGCTCTTTAAGAAGTTCGTTCGCTTTATTTTCACTAATTGTAAAAGGATCCTCGCCTTTTAAAGACACATTTATACTGCCTACCTTCAGATATGGACCAAATCTGCCTATCTGGGCAATTATTTCAATGCCCTTTGGTGATTTGCCTACAACTCTTGGCAGTTCAAACATCTTAAGCGCTTCCTCCAATGATACTGTGGATATTTTTCTTCCTTCGGGCATTGGAGCAAATTGTGGCTTTTCTTCGTCTTCAGCCTCGCCAATTTGAATCATTGCACCATAGCGGCCTAATCTGGCTATGACAGGTTTTTTACTTTTTGGGTCAATGCCAAGCTTTCGGCTCTGATTAGCTTCTTCTCTTGATATGTCTTCTGATTTATCGACTAATTTATGGAATGGCTTGTAAAAATCAGCAATCATTTCATCCCATTTTTCATTACCTTCTGCAATTTCATCAAATTGTTTTTCTACTTTTGCAGTAAATTGATAGTCTAAAATTTCATTAAAATACTTAACCAAGAAATCAGTTACTACGGTTCCGGTATCTGTTGGTATCAGTCTGCTACGGTCTGTATCGTAGTTTTCTTCTTGTTCGGTCTGAGCAATTTTGCCCTTTTTGAGCTCTAAGATATTAATATTTCGAACTTTACCCTCTCCATCAGACTTTTCAACGTAACCTCGGGCCTGAATAACAGATATGGTTGGTGCATAAGTACTCGGTCTGCCAATACCCTCTGCCTCTAGTTTTTTAACTAGCGAAGCTTCAGAATATCGGGCTGGTGGCCTGGAGTAAGTTTCGGTTGCAGTTATTAATTCAGAGGTTAATTTGTCCCCTTTTGTTAGTTCGGGCAGGATGTTTGGGTCTGCTTGTTTTGCAGATTGATAAGCCCTTAAAAACCCTTCAAAAACTATTACTTCTCCTTTGGCAACGAATTCTTCGCTAGCATCTTTTGTTTTTATGCTAATTTCGGTCTTTTCAATTTGTGCTTCGGACATCTGTGAGGCCATGGCCCGAGACCAAATTAATTTGTAAAGCCTTACTTGCTTTGGGTCATTACCAGCTTCTTTGTTTGAAAAGTCAGTAGGCCTTATAGCCTCATGAGCTTCTTGTGCATTTGAGGATTTTGATTTATAAAATCGCTCTTTGTAATAGTCTTGTCCAAATTCTTTTGTCACCTCTTTTTTAATTTGGTTAAGAGCCGTCTTTGATAGATTTACTGAATCAGTTCTCATATAACTTATATGGCCTTCTTCATATAGCTTTTGAGCAAGTACCATGGTTTGTTTTACCGAGTAGCCAAGTCTGCTAGAAGCGGCTTGCTGGAGGGTTGAGGTAGTAAACGGTGGTGCTGGACTTTTCTTTGCAGGTTTTTTCGATACGGCATCAACGCTAAAATCGCTAGAACTTACACTTTTTAAAAATTCCTCTGAGGATTTTAAATCTTTAAGTCTTTTATTTAATTCAGCTTTTAACTCATCTCCCTTTGCAGACTTGAAGATGCCTATTATTTTATAGTCAGATTTTTGATCAAACTTTTCTATTTCACGCTCTTTATCTACTATTAAGCGTACGGCTACAGATTGAACCCTGCCAGCACTCAGGCCAGCTTGAATTTTTTTCCACAGCACTGGGCTTAGTTCGTAGCCCACAAGCCTATCAAGAATTCGGCGAGCCTGCTGAGCATCAACGAGGTCTAAGTCTATATGTCTTGGATTTTTTACTGCCTCCTCAATAGCAGGCTTAGTGATTTCGTGA
>JBIIKB010000053.1:0-4048 GCA_044233405.1 Candidatus Saccharimonadia bacterium
GATTACAATGTCGAGTACGATGAAACTCAGAGCATTGGTAAGCGCTACCGACGCCAAGACGAAATCGGCACCCCTTTTTGTATAACCGTAGATTTTGATAGCCTAGGGGACAAAGCGGTTACTGTGCGTGAGCGCGACACTATGAAGCAAGAGCGCATTAAGATCGAAGAACTCAAAGTCTATTTGGACCAAAGACTTAAATGAAGAACAAAAGGCTTAAAATTGTAATTGATCGACCTGTAAGTATTGTATTCGGCTTTACGCTCGATCCTCAAAATACTCCAAAGTGGATAGAGGGCATACAAAAAGAAGTTACGAGTGAATGGCCAGCTGAAAAGGGCACCATATATACAAATCAGAGCACAGACGGGGCCTGGCATGAATATAAGTTAGCGGAAATTGATAAAGACAAAACCTTTGTACTTTCAGAGATAAAAGGTGATTATCATGTACGCTATACATTTAGACCCAAATCTGATAATTCAACTGAATTCGAATATTATGAATGGGTTGAAAGAGGCGAATTAGATGACACGGTTACACAGGCTACCATGGTCAAATTAAAAGAAGCCATAGAAGCCAAAAAGTAGGCTAAACCTTAAATATCAAACCAACAGCAATACCGATTCCAGCTGCAATTCCACCAATAATAAGTACTTCCAGGGCTGATCTAAACGGGCTCTTTTTGCTCACCTTGCCTTTGACTATTCCAAGAATTATCATTCCGAAAAGCGCGGCCGTAATGCTGGTAATAATTGCAGCCCAGCCGGTAAGTATAAGATAAGGGATTAAAGGAATTAAGCCTGATATGCCATATGACAAAAACAATATTAGACCGCTAACTTTAGGGTTGGCTGGCATCTTTTCTTTTTCAATATCTTCCTCGGTTTCTTCACTTAAAAACTCGCTTGCTCCCATTGAGGTGGATTCAACCGAAATTATTACTAAGGCAGTTGCTAGTATGAGTTCTTTGCTTCCAGAACTAATCGCAATACCGGCTAGTGCACCTGTTGTAGATACCAAACTGTCTTCAATGCCAAAGAAGATACTATGGATGTAATCTGGGGCAATGCGCTTTAAGTGTCTCATTAAATACATTATAGCAAACTATAATAGTGGGTAATTCGCTTTTTGTTCGTATTATAAGATACAAAAAATTGTATCAAAAAAGTTAAAAAACTCCTGTAAAACTATTGCAGTGGGTAATGTGGGGTAGTACAATAGTTGTAGTGGGTAAAAGTGGGTAACAAAAAACAATGGATTACTTCGAAAGAAAACTAGACGACAAGAACAGACTAACAATTCCTCGCGAATTGCAAAACGAGTTAGGTAACGAAGTAATAATCACCCCAGGCTTCGGCCAGTACCTGCACCTTTATTCCAAAGAGGTATGGGATAACGAAATGGAAACTGCGTTATCAGGCGATATACTAGATGAAAGTATCGCCGATTTGAATGTTAAATTCCGTGTCGGTAAATCAACCTCAAAGCTCGACTCTAAACAGGGGAGAGTAACCTTAGAAGCTCATCAGATGGCTTTATTGGGAAATAGCCGAGCAGTAATGCTTGTGCGCGCTGGTAAATACTGGCGAATCACACCCAAACAAAGTTAACTGATGGAATTTTAAACAAAAATCCGGATCCTTAAAAACAAAAATAAAAATCAAAAATACAAAGTCAACTATTTGGCAGTCAGTGAGCGTTTCTGGAGGGTGACGCTTAATAAAAGTATCCTAGCAACTTATGTTATATAAAACTCCACCTCACAAACTATCTCACACACAAGGACTTATACTCACAAAAGTCCTTACCACATTAAGCTCAGACGCTGACTGCGATGAGCAATTTAACTTAAAAAACAAAAACAAAAATAGACAGCTGGCTGCTGAATAGGTGACCTTGAAAATGAAATTACACCAACCAGTATTACTAGAGCAAACAATTGATTTACTCGATTTGAAGAGTGGAGAGATTGTTATCGATATGACAGCAGGTTATGGCGGGCACTCGGCCGAGATATTAAAAATAATCGGCGAGAGTGGGCGACTGATCCTAGTCGATAGAGATGAAAACGCGATAAAAGAATTGAAAAAGAAGTTTAAGAATTGCAAGAACATAGATTACATACACAGCAACTACTCTGAAATCGACTGGAAGAGCATTGGTAGCGTAGATAAGATTTTAATGGACTTGGGAGTATCATCTCCTCAGCTAGATGAATCAGAACGGGGATTTAGTTTTAACAAAGATGCCGAGCTAGACATGAGAATGGATAGAAGCCAAAGTTTGACCGCCAAAGAGATTGTAAACGAGTATTCAGAAGAGGAATTAGCAAATATAATATATCGTTACGGGGAAGAGAAAAAATCGCGAAGAATTGCCAAGGCTATTGTAGATAATAGGGAAGTCAAAGCAATCAAAACCACTAAGCAATTAGCCGATATCGTAGAAAATTGTTTGCCAAAGTCATACAGGATCCATCCAGCCACCCGGACATTCCAAGCGATACGAATCGCCACTAATGCCGAGCTTGAAAGCTTAGAAGCAACATTGCCAGAGGCTACAGAGCATCTAAATAAAGATGGTAGGCTGGCAATTATAAGCTTCCACAGCTTAGAAGATAGAATTGTAAAGCAGTTCTATAAATCCCTAATTGAAGTGGACAAGGATCCGGTAACTGGAATGGAAGTAGAATCACCAAACTTTAGGCTAATTAATAAAAAGCCATTAAAGGGATTACAAAACGACAACAATCCACGTGCTCGTAGCGCTAAGCTAAGGGTCGTAGAAAAGATAAATTAAACAAAAATAAAAAGGAGTTCAAAAATGAGCATCAAAATCAAAGATCAATCTCCACGCGCAAAGCGACTCAAAGTACGCGTAGTTAAGTAAGGAGTCTAGTTAAAGTTTATTGAGTAATTTATGTAGCAAAAACAAAAACAAAAATCTATAAAACAAAAAGGAGCCGAAATGTCATCTGCCGCAATGTCACTGCGAAAAAATCAGAATATCGTAAAAAACAAGATCAAACTTCAGTCTGGTCCTGTAAGCACAGCTTTAATGCTGGTTTGCTTGGTAATACTGCTAGGATTGATGTATCTTAGTCAGGTGACCAAAACATCAACTTTTAATTATAAAATATCTAATTTGGAGCAAAAGCAAACTCAGCTTCAGTCAACTAAAGACAACTTGTCTATTGACGCTGCTAGACTTCAATCTATTGCAGAAGCTAAAAAAGCTGCAGAAACTGCACAGCTTGCTCCAGTAAAGACGGTTTCATACACAACCGCTCGCTAAAATTATGCCAGAAGATAGGGGCATAAAAGAGATATCGTCAAATAAGCGCATATCAATCCTTGTTGGATTTATGTGTTTATTTGGCGTATTGATGATTGGAAAACTTTTTTACATTCAAGTTTTTCAGCACCAATCATATGTCGAAAAAGCGAACGCTCAGCAATCCCGTAAATTCGTTATACCAGCCCGCAGGGGTGAGATTTATGTCCAAGACGGAAATGGAGAACTGTATCCAATTGCATTAAATCAGCAATTATATTTGATGGCAGCCGATCCAAAGTATATTGAAAATGCAGATGAGGCTATTGAAAAGCTATCTAAGTATCTTGGGGATGTAGATAAAGATGAATTAGAAAGAAAATTGGAAAACAAAAATACTCGTTATGTAGTTCTTAACAAAAAAATTAGTGATTCGACAGCAAAAGAAATAAAGGATATGAAAATCCCAGGTATAATACTGTCCCCAAAAGATGGCAGAAATTATCCAGAAGGCGAGTTGTTTTCTCATATAACTGGATATGTTAACTCGGATGAAGCGGGGCAATATGGTATAGAGCAATTTAAAAACCAAACTCTTTCCGGAACTGATGGAGTCAGCAGGGCAGTTACAGACTCGCTTGGAGTTCCTATTACTTCTAATGAAAATACTCTAGTTAAGCCAAAAGATGGCAGTACTTTGGTTCTAACAATTGACCGTAATGTCCAGGCAATGGCAGCTAGCGCTATTGAAAATGCGGTAAAAGTTAATAAA
>JBIIKB010000003.1:0-12935 GCA_044233405.1 Candidatus Saccharimonadia bacterium
GATAAGTGCCGCGAATACGCGATTACCACCAATGAAATTGGAGTCTGGGGCGGCACCACAGAAAGGCAAAGGCGGAAGCTTCGGTTTAATAAAGCGGAAAGGTAATTTCCGATAGCCCCATTATTGGGGCTTTTTTATTGATTAACACTATAAAATGTTGTATAATATTCCAGTTTTGCAGACCGCAAATGTTCCCTGAAATCCTAGGAGACGAATGACTGGATTTTCAAATATTTGGTACGGCCCTCCTCATGTATTTGAGCCAAGAGGCAGAAAGTACAAAGATAAGTTTTTAGTAACTAAGGCAATTCATTGCGCCGGAGAACCTGGCAGCGGCTGGAAATTCGAGGTTGTTACAGAATCAGACGACATCAACATGGTTGGTGAAATCATTACCCTAGTAAAGCCTTCGGACTCAAGTGAGTACACAGCATCTTTGTTTCTTCCGACGCTTTTTTCGAGTGGGCTAAATGGCAGCGAGAGGATCAATGCTACCAGGCTTGAATACCTTTACTACCTACAGTTTATTTACAATTCAAGAACAATGATCCTTGCAAACTGGAATCAGCTTAAGATTTCAGAAGAAAAGCAGGCAGAATTAGAAAGTTCGATTGATGAGCTACGCTTTGCAATAAGTGGAAGGCGTACCAAGCCAATTGCTGAAGCGTGGGAGGTCAATCCAGGCCTTACCGACAAACGCGGTCGAATCAACCCTAGTGCTGCAAGTGCTAAGTACACAGCAATTGCAACACGTCTTGAAAAGCAAATTGGCCGAGAAACTCGTAGTGAAGGTTCACTTCAAAAACGACGAAGATTTGCGACAAAGCTCTATTCATCAATCGAGCAAGACATATGGGACATGAGAAACCTTCACAGGCTCTCACCCATAACTATTGAGCGTGAGCTAAACCGCAGAATCGAAAAGAATATTTTCAAGCCTATGCTTTTTGGTGGGCTATACGTCAAAAAAATGATTGAACTTAATAATACTTCATCTTTGCCTAGAACTATTGATGTCTTTACTGCCGAGGTGCAACTAATGGCAATCCGTAACCTTGTTGCGGATATCCAAAAGGGCATTAACATAAAAGAAAGTTTTAGAATACTCAAAGTTTTGCTATCGGTAATTCCAAATGAGGATTTGTACATTGAATTCTTTACCAGCCTCAGAATTCAAATTCGAGAACTTTACCTAATGATTAAGCAAGAAAATGAAGACTACGAAAAGTTCTGTGTAGAAATCAAGAATTCAATTCGTTTCCGAGCCAGCGATGACGTGAATCATCCTTGGTATATCGAACAAGCTAGCTCCAAGTGAGCTAGCTTTTATTTTTGTTAATTACTGCTGTTATAGGTAAAATACAAACATGATAAAAAAATTTAAAAATATATCTACCGCAAAAAAAGCCCTGATAATACTTTTAATTGTATTTGTTATCATTCTTTTTGAAACATTTTTATTGATGCTTCGGTTTAATCGGCTTAACAAACTTAAGCCAGAAGTAATTGGAGTTAGCTTTTCGCAAATTCAAGCTGAGCGATACGGTAGCAATTGGCGACAAAACTATATAGATGTTTTAGATGGCTTGGGGTTCAAGCAATTACGCCTCCCCGCCTACTGGAACAGGATTGAGCCAGTTAGCGAAAGTTTTGATTTCACAGAACTCGACTGGATGATTAATGAAGCCAGCAAAAGAGATGCAAAAGTAACAGTAGTCGTGGGACAAAAGAATATTCGCTACCCAGAATGTTTTTATCCTGACTGGATTAACACAAAAGACACAGAAGCCACATCAAAGTCTGCAGTAAGGTATGTAGAGGAAGTTGCAAAAAGATACAAAGACAACCCAACCGTAAATAAGTGGCAGCTAGAAAATGAATTTATTTTAAAAGCTTTTGGGGAGTGTCCTAAAAATATGCTGACCGGAAAGCAATTAAAAAAAGAGCTCAATGCTCTAAAAAGCATAGATAACACCCGGCCAATTCTCATATCACAATCAGATCAATACGGTTTTCCTATTCAGGGTCCATTTGGAGATATTTTTGGATTTTCTATGTACAAGTGGTCATGGAAAAAAGAGATTGGCTACTATAAGTACCCACAAAATGGGATATATTTTTGGTGGAAAGCAGGCATAATATCTGCATTAAAAAACCAAGAGATAAAAATACATGAGCTTCAAGCAGAAGCCTGGGGACCAAGGGGAAATGAATACCTAGACTATGCCGAGGCAATGCGTTCAATGAACCCGAAACAATTTGCAGAAAATATTGAATACGCCAGACAAACCAGAATTCGCGAGTTTGACCTTTGGGGTGCTGAATGGTGGTGGCACCTAAAACAGCAAGGCAAAAATGAGATGTGGGATTCAGTGAAGAATTTAGTCAGTGATTCTTATTTAGTAAAAAAATAAAATATAAACTATGTAAAGCATGGGGCTTTTTCATAATGGCTCATGCTTGAAAGATAATTAATTTTCTAATACATTTTTCGAGTACCTTACAAATCTGCACCTAGGGAGTGTGATGAGTTCAGCACGAAAAGTGGCAATTGCGTTACTTGCTGTGATTTCAATTCAATCAATTCTTGTGCCAGAAATTGCAAGCGCTCAGTCTGTAGCAGTTGGCCAAGGCAGCGCTACTGCCTTTGAATACATCAAGGCTTTTCAACGTGGCGGTGGCAGCGGAAGAATTGGTAATCCGATCAACTCAGTACACGGCTGGAATGGCGGATGCATCCAAGACTTCAGGGGCGGGCTTTCTGGTGAAGCTGCCATTATGCAGGCTGGGTGCAAAGGACCCGCCTACTTTGTAATTTATGGACAGTGGAAATACATTGTTCGCACTTGGGGAGGAAATGCCACAAATGTAATTGGCTACCCCATAAATGATGCTTACCGAAATGGCTCCGGCTGGTACCAAAACTTTGTTGGTGGTAGCTGGGGTAGGACGGTTATTGCCAGAGCCGACTCCACAGCTAGTGAGAAGTCTGTGCGTGGCAATATCCTTAACTACTGGCTTGCAAATGGTGGAGCAACAGGAAGATTTCGTTACCCTCTTACGGACTCATACCCAAATAATGGCGGCCACCGTCAGGATTTTGAAGGTGGCTCTATCTTCTGGTCTGCCTCCACTGGTTCGATAAATGTTCCGCCACCCCAGCCAGTCCTTACAAGAGAACAAAAAGCAGCCAATTGGGCAATTGCAGAAAAGAATTCACCAAATCCAAGCTGGAGTGATGAATTCGGTCGAGCCTGGAGCGGTTACTGCGAAGGGTTCGTCGAGGTAGCGTACGGAAAAATGAATCAGTTTACAAGTGCACTTAACCACTACTATTGGCATCTCAATAGCGGAAGAATTAGAACCGACACTAGTCCACCCCTAGGGGCAATTGTTTTCTATGCGGGTGGAAGTTATGGGCATGTAGGTATTTCTATCGGATCTGGCCAAGTAATTTCCACACAGGGCTACGGAGGCCAGTACTTACCAGTCTGGCAACACTCTGTAACTGGCCTAAGCAATAAATACCTTGGTTGGGCTTACGCGCCAGGCGATTGGGCGGGTAGATAAATATTTTAAGCAGCGGTTATCGCTGCTTTTTTATTTTAATAAAGCCTTATCATATATGGCTAAGGTTTCTTTTGCAGTTTTTTTCCAACTATATTTTTTCACCTGCTTCTGGCCCTTTTTTATAAGTTCAGATGAAAGTTTATCATCTGTCAAAACTGAAACCATGGCATTAGAAATCTCAACTATACTTTTGGGGTCAAAATATACAGCGGCATCACCAAGAACTTCCGGCAGACAAGTTGAATTAGAACTTACCACAGCCAGTCCATAGGCCATAGCCTCAAGTGGTGGCAAGCCGAAACCTTCAGAAAGAGACGGAAACACATAAAGCTTAGCATTTTTATACAGGCCAGCTAGCTCGCGGTCGGTGACGTAGCCAGTAAACACTACCCTGTCCTCTAGGCCGGCTTCCTTTATTGCAGCCTCAAGACCCTCGTGAAATGAATCCTTTTTACCGGCAATTACCAACTGATAATCAAGCATATATTTTGTTACAAGCCGTCCGAAGGCCAAAATCATCCTTTCAAGATTTTTATGTGGGTATGCATTTCCGACATACAAAATAAATGGTTTATTTATTCCCCTTTTTTCCAAATTAATAGCTGGGCTTGCAAAATTTTGCTCAACTGCCTCATAGGTTACTTGTATTTTATTTTTTCTTACTTTGAAGGTTTTTGAAACATCATCCTTAACATATTCAGTTGGCACTATTACTGAGCTAGCCTTGCCAATCCCCTGTCTTAGAACAATGTTGCGCATGACCTGGTCTTTTACTTTGTAAAATAACTTACTAGCAAGCGAAGATCGATAGTTTTTAAAATGCAGCAAAGTTAAATCATGAATAGTTATAACAAACTTGCCCTTATAAGCTACTGGAAAATTAAAGTTGGTAAAGTGAACTAGGTCTGGGCTTATTTCGTTAATTTTTCTCAATAGCTCAGTCTGCTCTTTAACACCAAACCATTCAATATCTGATTCAACCAACTTAAGATTAGCGTAATTAAACTTAATGTCATTTACATCCTCAGGCCTAACCAATAATACATATTCATTTTTTTTATCTTGCAATAGAATTTCGCGCAAAGTATTTTCTATATATCTTCCTATACCCGTTTTTTTTATACCTCTGCCATCTATCAAAATTTTCATCTAAGTATTATAACAAGCTACGCGAATTATTTCATTCATTCTTTAATTTTGATTTAAAATCATACAAATTAATGAGTGCTAAATTAAACAAAATAACTATTAATAAAATCAATGATGAATAGATTATTTTTTCTAAATCGTTGTTTTTAACTGAAAGACTAAATAAGGGCAAGGAGCTATTCAATAATAGCTGCTGACTTAAAAAAGATTCTTTACCAGTATCAAAATATACATCAATTCTGCTGACTGTCAAAAATGTGACGATAAAATTAAATGATAAAAAGAGTGCTAAAATAATTTTTTCAAAAACGTTTTTCAAATTTATATATTTTGCTATCAAAAATATTATCATAAATATAAATACCAACATATACCTTCCGTTTGGTGAAAAGGATCCACTCCAGTCATCAAAGCCTAGTTGAGTCAGACCAAGAATAAACAATCCTATTATTATTGATACTAATAAATAATTTTCTTTATTTATCTTTTTATTTTTTATTATGTTTTTAAAAGCTAGCCAACTGGATGTGAATGCTCTGTATAAATAGGGTCCAGAAATTAATAAAATAGGATAATACACAATTAAACCCTTGACCCTATCAAACAGTATTGCCAATAAATTGAAATACATATTGGCACTAAATAGCTGGCCTTTTTCTCCATAAAGTTGTGAAGGCAAAAAGACTCCATAGTTATTTAATAAAAATATCGCATAAGCCGTAAATCCTAAAATCAATAAGCCAAAAGAAGCCCAATAGTGTCTCAAAACACTTACAATACCCAAATCTTTGATTAAGTATAAGACATGAGCAATATAAATTGGTATCAATAAAGCAATGGCCTTTGAATGGGTAATGCTAGCTATAAGTACCACAATAGTTAATTCAATATTTTGTAGTATGCTTTTTTTACCAAAAAGTAAAATTGATAAGCCAACAAAAAGCACCAATAAGAGATCTGGAAAAATACCCCCCAGATTCTGCCAGAAAAGAGAACAGCTGATTAATAGTAAAAGGCCTATCAAGACTTTTATTTTATCTTTAATATATTTTTTTAAAATAAAATAAAACACAATAATAGTAGAAAGCTGAAGAATAATTAAAAAAATTCTCACACCCAAAACTCCTGCAATTTTATAGGGTACATACATAAGTAGCGGCAAACCAATGGTATGTATAGATTGCCAATTATTTGAATTTTTGTAATCAATTATTGGGGCTAGGTGCGGAAACAGCTCTTCGCCATAGTATTGAATAGATCGACTTAATTCATAGTCGTTTTTTAAATTGAAATCCTTGTCTTTCAAAAGACTATCCACCATCATGACATAATGAGGCTCATCCCCCCCAATGAAGCTTCTGGATTTAAAATATCCTCTTGTTATTAATGCAGAAAATAATATTACAGCAGCGATGATACCTATAACTAATATCCCAATTGTAAATAATTTATTGCTTTTATTTTTTAGCATTATTGCTCCTTAGAACACCCATTACTATGCCAATCGGGAACCAAAGATAAATTACATAAATAGTAGAATAAGTTTGTGCTTGAACGGCTTGTGAAATTAAATATGCCCACATTGCTATCAATACATAAAATGTAGACATATCCGTAGCTTTTTTTGCTGATGCATAAGATTTTGATAAAATTATCAAGCCAAAAACAACAAAGAGGCCAAGCCCTATAGCACCGAGTTCTAATAATATTTCGAGTGGTAAATTATTAACTATAGTCCATCCATAGTCTGCCGAGATATTATTTTGAGCATAAGGTCCGTATTGACCAGGTCCTATGCCGAAAACGTATGAGGATTTATTTTCACTAAGAATCCTAATCGCTAGCAACCTTGCTCTACTTCTTTCGTCGCCCTCTCCAATGCTGGTGTTTTGAATTTGTTCAACGTAAGCCGAGGAGCCTTTTTTGCCACCAGTAAAGGCACTAGGAGTCTTATTCAAGTAATTGATCATTAATAAGCTAATTAAAAATGCTGCTACCAATATTCCAAAAAGCTGGATAATTCGTTTTATTTCAGCTTTTTTGGTAAACAACATATACATTCCAATAGCTGAAGATGAAAATACAAGAGCGTAAATACCACCCCTAGAAACTGATAAAAATATAGCAAAACTAGAAATAAAAATAATTGCACCTAATATTTTTAATGAGAATATTCTCTTGCTTAATAACCATTGCGTAGATGCAATTGAGTAAGGGATCAATAAAAATGCCGACATGTACAGAGGTTCTAAAGAAAATGCTTGTATTCTAGGGAATCCAAAAACCGACCAAGTATACCTGTCGCCCAGTCCAGTTAGGCTTGTTGGTAAATTAAAAATATCTCCGATGTACTGGTAAATTCCAAACAAAACTACAATCGCCGTTACGCAAAATAGAGCTGTGGAAATAGGCTTAAAGTACTCTTTTTTAAAAATAAATGAAATAGAAAATGCTGTAATAATAATAAAAGCAATAAATATAAAGACGCTAAAAGCCCTGGTTAAATTAATTGATACAGGAATCACAAGTGCAGTCCAGGCTATAAACATTAACAATAACTTGTCGGACAGGTTAAATTCTGGCTTCTTTTTGTTTTTTAAGAATATGTATAAGACCCGAAAAATTATCAGCACAGAAAAAATTAAGCTGAGCCTGATTGATATTCCATACACATCAAATGATGGAATTCGATCAAAAGGTAAGCTTGCAGCCAGACATATCAACAAAAACCTGTCTATGTCTTTTTTTATGTATTCAATTGCAGTTTTAATTTTTACCCCCTCTTTGAATTTCATATAAAAACGATTTTAACTCACTGGCGCTTTTTATCCAAGAGAACTTTTTGGCATTCTGCAGCGATTTTTTTACAATTAGTTCTCGTTTTATTTTATTCTCCAATTCTTTTACTTTAGCAATCAGCTCTTCGGCTGAGCTAGGATCAAAATATATTCCTGCATCGCCTGCTATTTCTCTAAATATTTCAATATCACTACAAATTACTGGGCAACCAATCGACATAGCCTCAATAATTGGAAGTCCGAACCCCTCTTCTAATGAAGGAATGGTCAAAGCTGCAGAAGAATTAAGCAATTCATAATACTCATCATCTGTTATTTTACCGACAAACTCAATTTGGTTTTTATTTTTAGATAATCCCAGCAAGTCATTTTTTGTTTTTTCAGAGCATTTTCCAGCAAGAATCAATTTATACTCATCTAAACTATTAATTCCTTTTATTAGAACTTTTACATTCTTGTATTCTTCGTATCTTCCAATATACAAAATTTGCTTAGCTGGCCGAGTCTTCACCCCTGTTTTCGCTAAGAATGAAGGTGCATTATATACAACCCCTATTTTATTTTTTGTCATTGGTTGGAGATGCGATTTTACTGTTTCACTAACAGTAGCGACACCTTCGCAGTTATTAAGCAGGTTTTTTAATAATCCAGTGTTTGAATAAAATATTTTCCAGGCTAGCTTTGAGTCTTTTGATTTTTGATTAAAAGGTATCAAATCATGGACTGTTCGAATTAGCTTAAAATTCCTTCCATTTCCCCCAAAAATAAAATGCGGACTAAATACAATGTCAAATTTATATTTATTTAAGCGCCTAGACTGGCCCAATTCCTTTGGGTTGGTTGGATTGTTAGTAAGTATATAGTCTAGCTTGGGAAGACCCCTTAGTTGATCTTTATTGCTAATGAGAAGTTTGAAATCAATACTCTTGTTTAAGGATTTTATTAATTCTTTACTATAACGAGTAATTCCGTCAGGGGTATCATTGTTTATCCATCTGGCATCAAAAAGTAATTTCATTCGTTTAGGGCCTTCAATATAGATTTATTCATCTCATTAGCACTATCTTTCCAGTTAAATTCTTTTACTCTTTTATTGCCTTTATTTATTAAATCCTGCCTTATACTTTTATTCATAACTATTTTAATTATTGCGGTTAATAATTCTTTAGTGCTTTTTGAATTTACATATAATGCAGCTTTGTCTGCAACTTCTCTTAGCGAAGAGTTGTCGGCTGTAATAACCGGGACTCCACAGGCCATAGCCTCAAGTAGAGGCAGTCCAAAGCCTTCATAATGACTTGGATATAAAAAAGCTTCAGCGCCTGAATATATTGCTGGTTTGTGTTTACCGTCAATGTATCCAGTAAATATTATGTTTTGCTTTTTTGAGGATTTTTTTATTGCTTCAGCTATTTCTTTTTGATTCCAACCTCGCCCACCAGCCAAGACTAATTTGTATTCCGAACTGATTTCGACTGGTAGCATAGAGTAAGCTTCAATTATTCCTTTTATATTTTTTCTTGGTTCAATATTGCCCAAGTAAAGTAAGTATTTTTTAGGTAAATTATATTTATTTCTTATTTCTTTTGTTAGAGCTTTTGGCTTATAAAGTTTAGTATCTACAGCATTATAAACAACATCAATTTTGTTTGGATTTACATTATAATTACTGATTAAATCTTTCTTGGTAGACTCAGACACCGCAACAATTCTCGTGGACATCTTTAATGATTTCGGCACGAGTTTTTTAAGTCTTTGTAAATTTCTTTTTTCTGTATATTCTGGGTAAACCTTATAGGCTAAGTCATGTATTACTGTTATTGTTTTTACTTTTTTTGATACGGGTGTCCTAATAAAATCAAAGTTAACAACTAAATCAGGAAAGCCTTTATGCAGTAAATTAATATGCGGCAAAATTCCAAGCTTTATTGACTGGCTCCATAATTTAGCAGGGATATACCGCGTTAGTAAAAAATTATCATTATTTATAGCAGCCAATTTGGTGGGTACATTTTTGTTTATAAAAATATTACCAACTATTTTATAATTATAGTCATTGTAATGTTTTACTAAATTTGTAATTATATTTTCTGTGTAATAACCAATGCCAGATTGATGACCTAGTGGACTCTTTAGTAACTGAGTGGCTTCGAACCATATTTCTTTCTTTTTCATACTATACTATTGTAGCCTTTTATTGTGTCCTCGGCAGCCCCCTCCCATGTGTAATCTGCAATTATTTTTTTTCTTAGATCGTAGCTATTTTCAGAATTTATTGCTTTTTGCAAAGCCTCGATTATTGAGTCTAAAGAAAACGGATTGCAATAAAATGCATGTTTGCCAAAGTAATCTCTTGTTGAGCCTCTGTCTGTAGATACTACATTACAGCCACCGCATGCTGCCTCCATAGAAGCCAAGCCTGGAGTTTCATACCAAGCTGCGATTGCATGCACTTTTGCAGAGTAATAGTATTTTAATAAATCTTTTTGGTCTATATTATCAATATGTTTAAAGCCATAATCCTTTATTAATTTAAGGCAATCTTTGGCATAAATATCAGTTTTGTCGTAACCACCAATTAGTACCAGTTTTTTACCGATTTCTCTGCATGCCTCTATTAACAACAGTGTGTTCTTTCTTCTTTCTATTCTGCCGACACTCAATATGTAGTCTTGTCGTTTATTTCTAGGAATTTCAGTAAAAAGGGATGAATCTACTGCATTTCTGACAACCTGAAATTTATTATGTACGCCAAAGTTTGCAGTGATTTGATTCATTTCAATTTTAGAGTTAGGTAGAAGGATGTTAGATTCCTTTAATATTCGTTTTTCAATTTTTAATGAATTATCTTTTTTTACAATAGACTTAATTTTTATTGCTAAAGATCTATATTTTTTAGCTGCTTCAACCCCCAGAGTACCTCTTATAATTTTAACTGATGCATTGGTTGCCACACCAATCGCAAGCTCATCTTTTGGCCAGTATATAGTTGAAAATGCAACCGGCTTTGAATATTTTTTAGCATTGTTAAAAAATTTAATTGTTTCATCAAATCTAGGAGAATTAAAAATATGCACCAAGTCGTAGTCTTTTAGATTTTTATTTGGGTTAGAACTTATGTCAACTTTTATACTCTTTTTTTTAAGGTATTCGGCTGTCTTATATAGCTGAATCAGGTCGCCACCTTTTACTTTTTCATGATTTGCACGAATATAAAAAACAACTTTCATTTCATGTTTTGCCTAATTAAATATTGATAATAACCAAGCAAGTATGCACTCTTTATACCAGCAATGCCATCTAGGATGCCCTTCTGTTTTAAAAGTCTTGAAATAAAAACTTTAAATGGCTCTATTGGGCTTGGCTTGGCTACTACAGTTTCAGATTCTAGCAGTGCATACTTCTTTACCTTCTTGGCATATTCTTTAAAATCATTATAAGTATGATGAACTATATCGTTTTTCAAATGTCCTACCTCTCCGAAAATTTTAAGTTCTTCATGAATCTCTCTATTTCCGTATTTACAGTCTTTCTTATTAAAAAGCCTAATATGCCTATCGGGATATAAGCCTCCATGTTTAAGCCATTTTTTGCCAACATAGTTTCTAAAAGGTATATCATAGGCAATGTATCTATCAGCCTTTAGCTTCGATATTTCATTAGATAGCTCCGGAGTTAGTCTTTCATCCGCATCAAGTATAAGCACCCAGCTATTCTTTGATTTTTCAATTCCGTAGTTTTTTTGAGATGCAAAGCCATCCAACTTTCTTTTAAATACTTTTGCACCCATTTTTTTAGAGATCTCTGTCGTTTTGTCTTGGCTGTAATCGTCAATAACTATGACTTCATCAGCGATACTTGCAGACTTAATGCAATCCGCAATCATTCCTTCTTCATTTTTGGCTATAATTACTGTAGAAATTTTCATCTTACCAACTTTTTGCTGCCTCTAAATTTTTTATAATTTAGTGAGCCATTAATAAACCCAAATATTTGTGAAATATCGAAAGTTATAGCTAATAAAAACATTAAAGCAAAGGCTTTAAGTCCTTTATTTATTTTAAGCGGCTTAATGAGCCTTTTTGTAATCATAATTATAAATATAGAAATAAAAATTAATGCTATTGGCCAATAAAATATAGCGCCAAGAATTGTCCCAGTTAAAATAACTGCATACTTTATTAATAAATTCATAAAATGATTTTTATCTATTTTATCCAGGGCATCACCAAGGGCATAATAATAATATTGTTTGTAAAATTCTTTTATATTTGGCCTTGGCCTCCAATAAACAATTGCCTTTAGGCCATCTTCGAATTTATAACCAGCTTTTTTTAAGGCTAGATCAAATGGCGTATCTTCGTTAAAGTTGGTGTATTCCGGATATCCCCCTGCCTTCTTCCAGGCGGTCTTAGTGAATGCTATAGATCTGCTTGATGGAAGCCATGTTTCTAGATCAATGTTATCGTTCGGTGACAACATCAAATCAGATGATATTTTTTCAAAATAAGTTTTAGGCTCCTGTTTAAAACCGCCAGAAACTACCATTGCATCAGGATTCTTCCTGAAAGGTTCGGTGATGTTTTTTAACCATTTTTTATCAAGCCGTGAACCTACATCTGTGCAAGCAATGTATTCATTTTTTGCAGCCTTAACTGCCGCATTTCTTCCTACAGATCGATTTCCAGGTGCTTTCACTAATTTTATGGGTGCACCATTTTTTATATACTCACTAATTATTTCAACTGTGCCGTCTGTAGAACCGCCATCGGCTATAACTATCTCGTCTGGCATCAAAGTTTGGCTAAGGGCAGATTCAATAAAGGTTGCGATGTCTTTTACTTCATTTCTCTCTGTAGTTATCAAGCTTACTTTATTGTTTCTATGTTTTTTCATACCTTAATTATACTTCTATTTTAGAAATACGCCCAAAACTATTCCTTAACTGCTATAACTTCTAGGCAATCGCCTGTTTTGTTTATTCTTAGAGCTAGCCGAATAAATAAACTAGCAACCAAAAACGGCCATATCAAAATGTAATATAAAGTTATGATGAAAACGTTATTTTTATACTTTTCTGTATAGCCATTGAGATCCTTTCCCGTCAAGCCTTTCACTAGTAAGTTTGCAAAATATCTATAGCCCGGGTTGAGTGTTCGAACTGACTCTACTTTAAGGCCAGCCTGTTCCAGACTAAAACTAAGAGAATTTGGTGAAAAATATAATAGATGTTCAGGGGGGCAGTACATAGGCCATTGTGATTTAAGCCACTTAGACAAAAACCCTGAAAAATTCGGTGTCGAAATATATAATATTCCGTTTTTTTTAAGTGCTGCTTCAATCTTCTTAATTTGCTCTTTAGGGTTGGTTATATGTTCTATTACATCAAACCATGTTATTATGTCGTATCTTTCCTTG
>JBIIKB010000079.1:0-3001 GCA_044233405.1 Candidatus Saccharimonadia bacterium
TAATTTTACCCGTATATCGACCCCATAATCTTCATCTCCGCGCACCAGCTTGAGCTCTGCCTGCCCACCCCCGAACAGCTCTTTGAAGTTTTTCGAGAAGTTTTCATTAATTTTTGAAAATCCTTTTCCAAAAACTAGCCTTATTTTATTTTCTGTATCAGTCGCTACTTTGTTTAGATTATTCAAGGCTTTTTTTAAATCCTCGGACTGCTCATTCAAATATTTAAGTTGATTTTGAGACTCAACAACTTCTTTAGCTACTTCTGGGTTAATTTCCTCGAGCAGGCTCATTTCAGCTTCAAGCTTATTGATATCTTCTTTGGAAGATATAATATTTTTTTCAAGTGTTGGCATCTTGTAGGGGAACCATATATTTTTATCGTGCATAATGTTTTCTAGCTGCTCTATGTTTTGATCAAGGTTAAGTTCTGCAGCCTCTAAATCGGACATAAGTGCAACTCGATTATTCGTAAGCTTTTCGTGTTTTGAGTAATACTCATCAATTTTACTGCTAGATCCGAGTTTTGCCATATCTACCAGCTCATCTCTTTTTTGCGAAATAGCCAAGTTAACTTCTGCTTTTTCTAATTCTAATTTTGCTAAGCGCAATTCCAACTTAGACATTTTACCTTTTGACTGAGTGTTTGACTTTTGTTTCTCAATATCTTTTATTTTTATGTTAAGTTCTTCAATTCTATTTTCTATACTTGATGAATCCATCTCAATTGCCCTGAGCTTAATAACTTCATTTGTCTGAGATTCATTAATACCCTCCCTTTCGTCCATAAGCCTAGATATTAGATTTTGAATCTTTCCGACCTTCATTGCCAGCTCAGCTGAGTTATCAGACATTGAGTGCTTTATCATTCTACGAAGTTTGAAAAATACAATACCAAGATCCTGCCCAGACTTGCCTCGTTTTATACCATCCTGCAGTATATCTATTAAGCCCAAGCTATGCTTTAGATATTCTGACTTTTGAGAGTTCAGCAGTTGCTTTCTTGCATTATCTAGCTCATTTGTTTGATTTTTGATTTTCATATCTAGCTTGCTAAGTTTCGTTTCGTAACTACCAACAACCTTTTCAATAACCTTTAAGTTGGCTGTATGGGATTTCATATTATTCTCTAATGCTTCAAGCTCCCTGCGATTTACCTCGATAGAATTTTCATAATCGTTCAAATCAACTTTTACTTTTTCTGCTTCTGCGCCTATCTGTAATATATTATTTTCAACATTAATCTTGTTTTGCTCAAGCTTACTTAGTTCGGAATTTATCTTTTCAATCTTTACTTTACTACTAGTAAAACCATCGCGATTGTTATCTTTTTCAATTAACAAAATATCTTTGCTTATTAGTTCAGTTTTTTCTTTAATTTTTTTTATAGAATTTTTACTAGAATTTATTTTGTTCTCTATATCATTACTGTTTCTAATTATATAGCTTGCCTTTGCTTGCTCCAGTTGGGTGCTTAATTTATTTTTCTTATCCAAGAGTTCTGCTTGGCGATTCAATAGTTCATTTTTTGGCTTAAGCTCTAAAATAAGATTATTAATATGGGCTAAATTTTCTGAAGTAGCTTCAATTCTTTTTAGAGTTTGGCCGTGTTTTATTTCGTAATGCTTAATTCCACTAGCTTCATCAAAAAGCTGTTTTCTTTCTTTTGAACTAGAAAGAATTAATTTATCAATCATTCCTTGGCCAATTACTGTGTAGCTACCCACTCCAAAACCACTAGCAGCTAGCACCTCTTGAATCGAACTTAGGCTGGTCCTTTTACCATTTAACAAATAATTACTCTCGCCACTTCTGTAAAGTCTTCTAGTAATTTCTATTTCAGCTAAATCTATAGGTATCGATTTGGCTGAGTTGTCTAAACGAATAACAACTTCAGCCATGCTGGCACGAGATTTACCGTCTGAGCCATGATAAATTAAATCTTCGGATTTATCCGTCCTGAGTGATCTTCCCTTTTGTTCACCAAAAACCCACCTGATAGCATCCGTAATATTACTTTTACCTGAACCATTTGGGCCAACAATTGCAACCAAGCCATTACCAAAACTAATCTTTGTGCGTTTTGCAAAAGACTTAAACCCAGCAAGCTCAATGCTTTGTAATGTAGCCACCCTCGATTTCATTAACTATATTTTACTTGCCTAGAGCTAGATATGGCAAACTATAAAATTTCTAGAGTCTCTTTGAGTTCAGTGTATATAGCTTTGGGCACTGAATTATTAAGCCATTTTCTATAATCGTATTTAACCTCTGGAAAATTATATTGTGATAGTTCAGGGTACTGCCCACTCTGTTTTGCCATCTGTACTGCCAGTCTTGTTTCTGCGATTTCTCCTACGCACTCTAATGGCTTATGGCCAGCTATTCCAAGCAATTCTTTTATTATTGGAGCCATTTCCTCATCTGCAAAGATATCTTTGCCACCAAATAAATTTAGTAAGTCTGTTTTTTTCAAAAATGGTGAAAATATTATAAATACAAAAGCGCATTTTGGGCATTTTCCACACCACCTAAGTTCTGAATCATTGCCGATTGTAAAATTGGCATTGCAGCTTGAGAATAATCCTTGATAGTCATTTAAACACTTCCGCAATTCTTAGCTCGGTAAGTGGTCTAAGTATCGAATAGTGCTCTAAATCTTTGGCTATATTTTGAAAAATATAATCTTGCATATCTTTTTCAAATTCTAAGGTTTTAGAATATTGATGATTTACATCTAAACCTTTCCAGTTAGTATTTGGTTCTTCTGCTGTTCCTTCAATAGCCCAGATTATGCTCTTTTTGTTAAGCAAGATGGCCAAAACAACTCCTATAAAACTATTAATTGCGGTTATTGGTACGTGCCCGTTATAAGCACCTTCTGAGTTTAGCTTAGCCAGCAATGGGTCTATTTCCCTAGTTACCTTATGAGTTTTGGTGCCAATCTTTTTGGAAAGATTTGAAAACCTCTCGGCTTGATTTACCGACCAGCATTCAGGCTTC
>JBIIKB010000001.1:0-15325 GCA_044233405.1 Candidatus Saccharimonadia bacterium
CTTGGATCAACCATAGCTTTATTGTTTTTGTTAAACCTTCGCTCGGGCAGTAAAAAAATCAACCGTATCTTAGTGCCAATTCTTATTGGATCTGTTTTTGGGATTATAATTGCACTAGGATCAAGTTTTGCATCTACCAGTATCGGCTTGGATATAGCCTCTTCCAGCGGCATAGATAATTTTCAACTCCTAACAAAGCTTTTGCTTACCATCGCTAGGGATACATTTACTATTTTTGCAATCATTTCAGCTGCTAGCTTGGCCGGCGTTTTTATAAGCAAGGCAGTTTTTAGAGGTAGAGATAAACATCTCAAGAAAAAGAATAAAAAGTGATTATATCTCCCTGCGCTTTTCCCAGCGAGGCTTCTTCATTTCGTAATTTAGCATCGAAGAAAATATTTCAAGAATTAATATAAGGCTGCCAATCGGGTATAGCAGAGTGCTAGTAATACTTTGCTTGGATTTTGACATAATTATGAACCTGTTTAATAAGAGTATGCCACAGCCAATAGCAAGTAGCAGGGTTCCTTCATAAATTCCTAAAAGCAGTAAAGAACAAAGCAAAACAACCGGAAAAATTGTTATAAATATTCCCAAAGAAACAATCGTTATGCTGGCGGGCATATTAAAATGTAGACTAGGATAGAGTCTTTGTTCATTATATTCTCTTAATTGGCCAAGCTCAGAGCGGTTTTGGCTAACAGCTAAATCACTAGCTGAATAAAACTCAGATACCAAGCCATTTTGCTTGGCTTTGTTTGCTATATCCAAATCTTCAAGTGGACTTTTTTTGACTATTTCAAAGTCGCCAATTTTTTTAATTGAACTCTTTCTAAAGGCAATAAGACTACTGAATGCTGTGGCCAGAAGTGGCTTTTTGTTAGTTATATAGGCCGATGGGTATAGACCAAAAAGAAAATAATGTTCTTGGCTCATAATTAATTGTTGCCAGAAGGATTTGTTTTGATCGGCTGGCAGAAGGGATGCAAATTCTAGTTTTTTTGAATCAAACATACTGGCTATAACAGATAACGTGTTTGGTAAAAGTAACGTATCGGCACCAATTAAAACAACTAGGTTGGATTTTGTTTTTTTCAATAGTCTCTGGCTTGCCCAAGCCTGTAGGCTCCATCCTTTTTCGGGCTTTGGAATATCAATAATGTGTAGCCTTGGATCTTGATAGCTTTCAGCTATTTTTTGAGCAGAAGGGTTGCGGTCTAGATTTGCATAATATATGTCAAAATTTGGATAGTTTTGACCAATCAATGCCAAGAAGGTTGAGGCTATATTATCTTTATTTCCTATTGAATGCATTATTATGTCTATATGCGGCAAGTCGCCCAATCTCTTTGACTTGGGTCTAGAAAATTTTTGGTAATTATAAATTATAAGCATCAATTGTGCTAAGCCAAAAGTTACTAAAAATCCTGCAAAAAAACCAACTCGCTTTAGCCCTAATCCAAAAGGGTCATATATAAAAAGCAAAAGCTGGCTTAGCCAAAAGCCAACTATCAAATTCAGCCAAATAAAATTTTTCCAGGCTCTCTGATACTCTGGGCTTTTGGCATCAGACTTATATTTTCTAAAAAACAAGACATTTAATGGGTATACCGCAAGAATCACAGCTGCTAAAAGTCCCCATGGGTAATAAAAAACAGCCACTATAATGCAGCATAAAGTATAGAGCAATAAAGAATAACTATTGGTAAACTTCGCTCCTAATTTTGTTGCTATAGAGTTTATATTTGCGGCCCTATCCGGTTTTATATCTGGAATTGCTCCTAAAGCTTGGGATGCAGCGCCCCAAAAGAAAAATGCTACCACTGCAGGCCACGGTAAAGCTGTACTTCCGGCATAGAAAACACCAAAGACCAATGGCAAGACGAAGTGAAGGCTAGAGTTTATGGAATCAAGGATCGGCACTTCCTTAAATCGAAATGGCTTGGCAGAATAGCTGAAAGCAAAAAATATAATTGCAATAAGTGTTATATTGCTTTGAAGGTTGCCGCTCCACAAAAGGTATAACACAAAAGGTAAATTTGAGAACACAATTAAATAAAACATAAACTTGTGTTTACTCTTGTCGACCAGCCCTCCCTCAATTGAGTTTTTACGAGGGTTTTTTATATCTGATTCGTAATCAAATATATCATTTACACCATACATCAAATAATTGTAGAAGAATGTAAAGTAGGCTGTTGCCAGAATGCACTGTAGATTAATGCCTCCAAATGAGATTACAAAACCAACAAAGAAGGGGACAGCCGTATTTAGCCAGCTAAATGGCCTTGAAGTGGCAAGCACCTCTTTAATGTTTGGTCGGTTTTTGTGGTTGGTCTCTTTTTTCATCTGATAACTTTTCGAACAATGGCGGGAGCAGTAGCAATACCATTATTAAATATCCTATATCTTCAACAGGAAATGTTAATATTTTAATTCCCAGAATTGAGTTAACATTATACACCACTATCGGAAGGGCAGTAAGGTAGGTATTAAAAATAATCATAGCAACAAAACTTATGAGCGCGGTGTAGCGCCAGGCTTTATTGAGGCTTAATTTTAGTTTATAAATATAGCCCACAAGAAAAGCAATGAATAAAAGCATGATTATTAAAAAACTGTACTTAAACATCTAGATACTTTCTTTTTAAAATCTGATAAATGTTCAGAGTAAAATAGCACAACATAAATAGAAAGAAGAATTCTTCAATAGGGAGATTTTCGCTGCCAATAAATAGTCCTGACACGTATCTAGTATTAGTAGAAAATATTTTCCAATTTATACCTACAATATCGGCAAATAAAAGCAAGGACATTACTATTAGAGTACTCTTGAAAGCAGCCCTTGGGTACTTGAAAAATGACAGCTTATATTTATAATCTAAAAGCGTCATGCCGACTATGCTAAAAATAAGTATGGTCAAATAGGTGTATTTCACAGTATTATTATATGATAGTTTATAAATCTATGGAAAATAATTCACAAAAATCTGCAATAATTGTCGGAGGTGGCATTGGTGGTCTTTGTACTGCTGCGAGACTTCTTAAGAATGGGTACAAAGTTACTGTTATCGAAAAAGAAGACAAAGTGGGCGGTAGAGCCAACCGTATTGAAAAGAAAGGCTACACTTTTGATATGGGCCCAACTCTGCTGATGATGACAGATGTGCTATATGACACATTCAAATATTGTGGCAAAAATTTCGATGATTACATCACCCTTCTTCAATTGGAACCAAACTACAGAGTCGCCTTTGCAGACAAAAGTAAAATTACAGTAAGCAGTAATCTTCCAAAGTTTAGCTCTGAACTAGAAAAGTTTGATCCAAAGGGACCAGAACAGTTTTTTAAGTTTTTCTCTGATGTTTCGGCAATGTATAGGATATCAAGAAAAAGTTTTATAGATAGAAACTTTAGACGCATAACAGACTTTATTAATCCTGTAAGCGGTGCTCAACTACTTAAGAGAAGGGGTTTGAGTAAGTTGTATGATTTTGTGGCTTATTATTTTAAAGATGAAAGATTAAGGCAGCTATTTTGCTTCCAAAGTATGTATTTGGGCGTTAGTCCACATGAAGCCCCTGCGGTCTACAGTATGGTTAGCTATATGGAGACGGGGCTGGGTATTTGGTATCCAAAAGGAGGCATGTACTCTCTTTCGATGGCCATGGAAAAGCTCGTAAAAGATTTGGGTGGTGAAATTTTAACCTCTTCGTCTGTAGAGGAAATAATTATTAAAGACAAAAAAGCAGTTGGCGTAAGATTAAAAAAGGGTAGAGTAGTTAGCGCAGATACCATAGTTGCTAACGCAGACTTGGTCTATGCTCAAAAAGAACTAATCGACGAAAAACATCGACCCTCATCACCTAACCAGAAATTAGAAAATTACAAGCAAGCAAGTTCTGCTCTACTATTTTATTGGGGTGTCGATGACCCATGCGAACAGATGCTGCATCATAATGTGTATTTATGTAAAGATTTTAAGGGTAATTTAGAAGAAATATTTCATAAGAAAAAACTACCCAAAGACCCTTCTTTTTACACTTATATTCCCACAAAGACTGATCCAACATTGGCACCAAAAGGAAAGAGTGTATTTTATGTCCTGGTACCAGTTCCAAATCTTGACTCAAAAGTTAATTGGGAAAAAGGTATCAAAAGACTTAAAAAGCAGGTTATTTCAAGACTTAAGACAGAGTTTGATTTAGATATAGAGAAGAAAATTAAGGTCGAATCAGTCTTTACGCCTGAAGATTTTAAAAAGAAATATAACCTACACGTAGGTTCCGCTTTTGGGCTCAGCCATCACTTTTTTCAGTCCGGATATTTTAGGCCCCATAACAAAAGCAAGGATATAAAGAATCTTTACTTTGTAGGCGCAAGCACTTACCCAGGTGGAGGAATACCTATGGTAACTTTGAGTGCCAAGTTAGTTACTGAGAGAATATTGAGTGATGCAAAATAATAACGAAATTAAAAATTTACGTGAGCTAACAGAGCTCAACAACTACGTATCAAAAGAGATAGATAAAAGGCTAGAGAAGTTTTTTAACCTTAAGATTGCTGAGGCTAAAAAAATTGACCCCATCTACGAAAAACTTTTATTAGATATGAAAAAGTTTATTCAAAGAGGTGGCAAAAGACTAAGGCCAACATTAATGCTCTTAGGCTATAAAGCAGCAGGAGGAACAGATTTTGAGGCGGCCCTAGATGCCTCTCTGTCTTTAGAGATTTTTCATAACTTTGTCTTAATACACGATGATGTTATGGATGGAGACATGACTCGCTATGGCGGCGCTAATATGACGGGTGTTTATTTCAAAAGATTCAAAAAGCAATTGCCTGAAAATAATGCCAGGCACACCGCCGAAGCAATAGCTATATTGGCGGGGGAGCTAAATGAATTTTTTACATTTGAGGTATTAACAAAGCTTGATTTCAAAAAAGAGGTTATTTTTGAAATGATGGCGCATTTCCAAAAAGTTCTATTTGAAACAGGTGCTGGCCAGCAGCTCGATGTAATGTCTAGCATAAGAGGAGATTTAAATTTAAACAAAATAGAAAAAGTTAATTATTACAAAACTGCACAATACACTGTAACCTCACCCTTGCAGCTTGGTATAATTGCTGCCGAAGGTGACAAAAAACTAATGAACACCTTCGCTGATTTTGGGGCCGAATTAGGTAAGGCTTTTCAGATAGCCGACGACCTATTAGGTATGTTTGGTTCTTCAAGACAAACTGGCAAGCCAGTCGGATCAGATATTCGCGAAGGAAAACAGACTTTATTAATGTATTATGCTAAGAAGCTGGCCTCTCCGCTGGAATGGAAAGCTATAAGCACTAGGTTGGGTAAAGAACGCATTTCCGCAGATGACGTTAAGTTAGTGCGCTCAATACTAAAAGAATGCGGGGCTCAAGCTAAAGCAGTGGTAGCTGCGGAAGATCATCTGCAAAAGGCCCTCGGGATTATTGATAAGATGCAAATAGATAAAGATACAAAATCAATCCTAGTTGCGTTTTCTCATTACTGTGTTGTAAGGAAGAAATAAAATGTTAAATATTCAGCTTTATGAAAAAATAAGTTTGAAAGTCAGCAAAGATATTACTGAGACATATTCGAGTTCTTTTTCTTCGGCCACCAGTCTTTTAAGTCCTGAAGTGGCAGATTCGATATATGCAATTTATGGTTTTGTTCGAATTGCAGATGAGATAGTAGATAGCTGGCGGCCAAGGGGTATGGAAATGTACATCAATGAGCTGTCCAACGACTATAAAAGAGCAGTTAAGAGTGGATTTAGTGTAAATCCTATAGTGCACAGCTTTGCATCGGTTGTTCGTAAGTACGATATTCCTTTAGATCTTGTA
This sequence comes from Candidatus Saccharimonadia bacterium, assembly GCA_044233405.1. GTDB lineage: Bacteria > Patescibacteriota > Saccharimonadia > CAILAD01 > BJGX01 > BJGX01. Next base: position 5,869 of record JBIIKB010000001.1, read on the forward strand.
GAGGCTTTTTTAAGAAGTATGAAGATGGATATCAAGAAGAAATCTTACTCTTTGGAAGAGTATAAAACTTATATTTATGGCTCTGCGGAAGTAGTAGGACTAATGTGCTTAATGGTTTTTGTTAATGGCAATAAGAAAAACTACAATTCTCTTTTACCTGCCGCAAAAGCTTTAGGGGCGGCCTTTCAAAAGATAAATTTTTTAAGAGATTTAAACGCCGATTCTTCAGGGCTTGGACGCCTATACTTTCCAGGCAAAAATATTCGCCACTTTAGTGAGCTCGACAAAAAAGAAATAATTACAGACATCAAGAAGGACTTAGCAATAGCAAAGCCTGCTCTAAGAAAATTACCAGTCTCAGGTCGATTTGGTGTAGAGTTAGCTTTTAAATATTTTTCAGCCCTAAACAATCAAATGTCTAAAACGCCAGTTCAAGATTTAGTAAATGGCAGAATTAGTTTGAGCAAATCTCAAAAAATAAGAATCTTTACTTCAGTTAAAATTAAGAAGTCATTGGCTAGTTAGTTTCTTTTAACCTATAATAAACACAAGCTTTATGAGAAATATTGATATTGTTAAAATTTCAAAAAACCATAAGCCTAAAAAAACTAAGCAAATTTATCGGGTTCCAAGGCAAGATAAAAAAAGCATAAGAACCAAAAAAATGACTATAGGCTTAGGTTTTGGCTTATTCAATGGCATAAAAACTATTTTTGATAGCTCGATTTTTACGTTTTCTTTTTTAAGGAACATTTTTTCTTATAAGCCACTATTTTTTATCTTTATACCCTTAGTTTATTTCGAATCAAGATATCTATTGGTCTTAAAGCCAGATCAAATTTTATCAAGCATCAAGTCCATATTAACACCGCAAAATACTTTTCAGTTCGTTGCATATGGGCTTGCAATTCTTGTTCTTCTTATCCTTAGCTGGCTATTTGATACTTTTGTTGTTTCTGCTTTAATGCGATATAACTTTCAAAAAATCGATCATAGAAAATCAACTGCACTTAGAAATATAAATGAAGCATTAAAAAACACAGGGACAATGGTTCTTGCAAAGATACAAAGAAAATTAGTTTTTATATTCTGCTTTATAATGTTTTGCTTGTTAATTTATTGCAGTTTTATTTTGGGCTATGGATCTTTAACAAACCAAATAACTTTGTATATTTTAAGTAGTATTTTTATAGTAATTATCTATACATTATATGTAAAATTTAGATTTACTCTGCAAGCCGCATCTGCTATTGGTCTAGACAGTCAAAAAAAGAAGTTTACTATTTCTCTTGGCCAGGCTTTTAAGCATCCAGTGAGATCATTTTTACAATCTTTTTTATGGATTTTAATATTTGTAATAATAACTTTACTTTGTTCCTATCTGGCGTACTCACTGATTAATTTATTAATTAACTCAGAGTCCGTTGCGACAAATATTGGTTATTTATCTATTTATTTGGTGTTAATTTATATTTTGTGGTCTTTCTGGACCGCTTTTAGCGTTGGTTATTGGTCTTCTTTAGAAAATTATGAAAAGCATATGACTAGATTAAGTTTTTATGCCGATCACGATAGTGATTATTTTGCTTTTTGGATATTAGTTATAATTATCCTTATTGCTTTAATTACTTATTTTGCAATTAGTTTTATTTTCTCATCTGAAATATCAGAATTTCTTGTTAGCATATGGAATTCATTGCCAGATACAGTTAAAATAAATATACCTAAACCCAACTAATTATTGACAAAAAGGCCAATTATTGGTTAAAATAGTAACCAAAGGCCGAAAGGCTTTTTTAGATTAAAACAATGCGCGGATTTACAAACTACATCAAAAATTCAATAGCAGAATTGCAGAAGGTTGTTTGGCCAACAAGAAAACAGGCTTTACAGTTAACACTATTGATTATAGTGGTGTCGTTGGTGCTAGGATTGGCACTAACAGCCCTTGATGCCGGATGGAGGACTGCGCTCAAAACATTAATTTTAAGGATTCCTTAAATGACAGAAGTACAAAAATATTGGTACGTTATTCATACATATTCGGGTTATGAAGATCAAGTAGCCGAAGCGCTTAAACAGCGAATAGATTCACTTGATATGAAAGACAAGATTTTTGATGTTATCGTGCCTAAAGAGAAGCAGATAGAAATAAAAAATGGTCGCCGACGTACCGTTGAGCGTAAAATTTTCCCAGGCTACATAATGGTTCAAATGCTAGTAACCGAAGACTCTTGGTTCGTAGTTCGAAATACCCCAAATGTAACAGGATTCGTAGGTACCAGCACAACACCTTCGCCACTAAGCGAGGAAGAAGTTAAGTCAATTCAGAGACGCATGGGTATTGATGAACCACTTTATAGTATTGATTTTAAAATTGGCGAAACAGTAAACATCACTGATGGTCCGTTTAAGGGTTTTGATGGACAAGTAAATGAAATTGATGAACAGAAAGGCAAGATTAAAGTTCTTGTAAGTATGTTTGGTCGTGAAACCCCCGTAGAACTTGATTCACTTCAGGTTAAGAAGATCTAGAAAGGATTTATTATGGCAGAAGCAAAAAAAGTACAAGCTAAAGTAAAAATGGTAATTATGGGTGGGCAAGCAACTCCAGCCCCACCTGTTGGTTCGTCTCTTGGTCAGCATGGAGTTAATATGATGGATTTTATCAATCCGTTTAACGAGCAGACCCAAGACCGAAAAGGTCAGCCAACCCCAGTGGTTGTGACTATTTTTGAAGACAAATCAATGGAGTTTGTAATCAAAGGTACTCCTGCAAAAGTATTGATAAAAGAAGCTCTTAAGCTGAAGAAAGCTTCAGGTGTTCCAAATAAGGAAAAAGTGGGTAAGCTTACCCAGGCTCAACTTACAGAAATTGCAGAAAAGAAAATGCCTGATCTTAATGCTAACGATATCGAAGCTGCTAAAAAGATCATTGCAGGCACCGCTCGATCAATGGGCGTTGAAGTAGAATAAATTATTAACCTAGCTGTGGGATCCAATAATTTTGGAGCTTGACCACGAAAGGAGAAGATATGGCAGAAGAAAAGAAATCTAAAGAAGAAGTAAAAGGAGAAGTTGCTGAAGCCTCAAAGCCTGAAGTTGAAGCAAAAACAGCCAAAGCTGGTAAAAGAAGCGCTAAGGCTCAGGCCGAAGAAGCAGAGAAGGAAGTCAAAAAGGCCAAGAAAGATGGTGCTGATAAAGAGCTTGCAAAGAAGATAAAGCAAGCCCCAAGAGTTAAAAAATACTCAAAGAACCAAAAGGCTGCCCGAGAACTAATTGACCCTACTAAACTTTACAGCCTAAGTGAAGCAGTAGAACTGCTTCCAAAAATTTCCAAAACCAAATTTGATGCAACAGCTGAAATTCACGTAACTCTTAATATCGACCCAAGGCAGGCCGATCAAATAGTTAGAACTTCTACTTCACTTCCAGCCGGAACCGGTAAAGCAGTGAAGGTTGCAGTAATTGCTGGTGATAAAGAATCAGAAGCAGCTAAAAAAGTAGGCGCTGACATGGTTGATGCAGATATGCTAATAAAAGACATCGCAAAAGAAAAAATTAGCTTTGATGTTCTTATAGCCACCCCAGATAAAATGGCGGAACTTGGAAAGCTAGCTAAGGTTCTTGGACCAAAAGGTTTAATGCCTTCACCAAAGAATGGAACAGTTACTGCGGATCCAGCTAAAGCCACCGAAGAGTTTAAAAAAGGTAAAGTTGAAATTAAAAATGATGCCAATGGCGTAGTTCACGTTGCATTTGGTAAAGTAAGTTTCAAAACAGAAGACCTATACTCAAATATTAAGGCAGTTGTAAAATCTCTATCAGGCTCCAAGCCTAGTGGTGTAAAAGGCGTGTTTATTCGAAACGTATTCGTAAATTCCAGTATGAGTCCGAGTATTAAAATTGATACATCAGAAGCTCTTAAAGAGTCAAAATAACTTAAACAAATAATTTATAGAAAAGCTCGATGACGTCGGGCTTTTTTATTATGCTTTATTATCGGTTATTGTCTGGTATGATTGAGACAGTTCCTAGACAAGTGGAGGATAAATGCCGATTGATTTTGGCTACTTTTCTCACGAGACAAACTTCAAGTCTCGTTTCTATCCAGACTACGAAAAGTTGCAAAAGCAAGTTGAGTACTTGAAGGGCCTTGGTGCTAAGATTGTACTTACATCTGGCTCTTTTGACCTTTTCCATATTGGCCACGCTCTATACCTGGAGAGTGCCAAGAAGTGCGGAGACATCTTAATCGTTGGTGTTGATAATGATAAAAAGATTCGTCAACGCAAGGGCAAGGGCAGGCCAGTAAATCCTCAGGGTGAAAGGGTCAAGATTCTCTCACATTTGAGATCTGTTGATATTATTACTCTTAAGTACCACAACAGTCCAAAGTGGGAGCTCATCGAGTGCGTTAGGCCTGATGTTCTCATCGCAACAGAAGACAACTACACTCAAGAAGAAATTTTTGAGCTAGAAAGCTTTTTTTGTAAAAAAGTAATTGTTTTGCCTAGGCAGGCAGAGACATCCACCAGCGCAAAGGTGAGAAAAATTAATCTTGAGGACGCCGAGAAACTTTCAAAGCAGAGCCAAGGAAAGGATAAGAAATGAGAGCTGCAATTCTCTATTTTCCGGTAATCCACAATGGTTACTTGAATTTCATTGCAGAAATTGGCAACGTAGATAGCGTTTTCGTAATAGAGTCGAGTATAGCTCTTGAGCTAGATCCATCTTTACGTAAAGATATTCGAGCTTTGAAATCAGATCAAATGGTCTCGCTTCTTAGTGGATCCAGCCTCATCGAATGCGATATTTACGAGCTGACTGATTTATCAGTGCTTGATGGCTATAATGACTTTGTCATGCCAGACGAAGAAATCTCACGCGAGTTCTTTAAAAGATTTTTAAACAACAAAAAGTCAGTTGAATTTGTGAGTGTTTTTTTGCGCTGGGATAAGAAGAGATCATTAAAAGAGACTGAAGCAGTCGAAAACTTTGCTATTACTAGTTTGGAATTTGATCGTAAGATGATCTTAGCTTGTAAAAAAGAGGCTAGTAGGAGCGGGGACTGGTGGCGTCAAGTAGGAGGCTGTATTGTCAAAAATGGCACCTTAATGCTTCCTGCGGTTCATAACATTCATGTTCCAAAGCCCGATCAAGCTTATTATGACGGTGATCCGCGTTCTAACTTTTCGGCTGGCAAGAACATAGAACTTGGAACTGCATTGCATGTTGAACTCAACCTTATTGCTATGGCTGCTGAAGTTGGCCTAAGCCTATCTGGTTCGCATCTTTATGTAACTACGTTTCCGTGCCCTTGGTGCGCCAAAGCGATTGCCTATTCCGGAATTGAGAGAGTTTATTTTGAGGAGGGTTATGCTGTTCTCGATGCTCAAACAATTCTGGAAGCCAATGGCGTTGAAATTGTCAGGGTCATAAAATAAGAGCCCCCAGGGACCTACGTAATTAGTAGGTCTCCGGGGGCTTGTTTTCTTGAGGCTTGTTGCTCATTTTAAATTTGATCGACTTATGACTATCACTATAAACATCTCCAACTTTGATGTGGGCATGAAGATGGTTTACAGAGCCACCAACCATACTGGCGGGCCCAACTCTCATGCCAACTGCATAGTTGAAGAGCGTATAGGTTTCTGCAATTTTTGCTATAACCAAACCAAATTCAGACTGGGCTGATTCAGGCAGATCAGAAAACTTTACAGTGTGGTGCTTGCTGATAATTAGCAGGTCACAAACTGTGCCTTCATAAGGGTTGTCGTTTGGAGTCACAACCCAATGATTAAAATTAAATTTATTATCAATCGGTGAATCATGAAACCATTCGAGCCACTCAGGACAGAAAGGACAGATGCCAGCGCTCTCAATGTCCTGCATCTTTTTTGTTTGTTCAGCAGAACGAGAGCTAGGGTAGTAGAAGATGCTTTCAGGATTTGTGCCTGGCTTTCGGCGCAAGAAGCGCATGAATGCAAGCTCAAAGCTGTCATTTCCATCGTCACTACTTGGCCTGTGCCAATTAACCTCTGTAAGCTCCCAATCTTCGGGAGAAGTGTAAGGAAAAAATCTATCTCCATCGAACTCATAATTGATTAAAGTAACCAGAAGTTCATCAACCTTTGGATCCATGATTGCTTCAGCATAGACAGAAGCTCCACCAATTACATAAATCTTGCAATCATTTTCGCTCGCCAGCTGGCTTGCCAAAATGATTGCTTCTTCATAATTGTTTCGAAAGAAAAGATCTGCTTCGTCCTCAAGGTTTTCCTTACCAGTAATCACAATGTTTTTGCGGTTTGGTAGAGGTCTTCCGATTGATTCGTAAGTTCCTCGTCCCATAACCACCACATTGCCATTGGTAACTTCGCGAAAATGCTTCATATCGGCCGGGATATTCCAGGGAAGGTCTCCGGACTTGCCAATAACTCTCTGTTTGTCTCTTGCGACGATTATGCTAATCATACTGCCACCGGTATCCCTTTCATTGCGGGGTGAGGGTAGTAATCGCTAATCTCAAAGTGCTGAGCACGAAAATCATGAATGTCACTAATCTTTTTGCCTTCTGATGTTATTTGTACAGTTGGCAAGCGAAGTTCAGTGCGATTCACCATTTCCCAGGCTGAACGAACTTGATCAGAATAGATGTGGGCATCCACAACGTAATGAATGTATTCGCCAGCCTCGTAGCCGGTGATCTGCTCAAGCATCAAAAGTAGCGCAGCATATTGAACCATATTCGACGGTACGCCGATAGGCACATCACCTGAGCGCTGCATATGGTGCAGATGAATTTTGTTATTCATTACACGAACCTGAAGCCACCCGTGGCATGGTGCAATAGTGGCTTTGTTAATGCGACCTGAATCGCGCGCCAAGTAAGCACTATTCCAAGGGCTGATCACATGGGTGCGATCACCAGGGAATTCCTTAATCTGATAAACAAGATGCTCAAATTGGTCGTAAGTGCTTCCGTTGAAATCAGGCCAGCTGTGGAATGCTCCACCGTAACTGCCGGGACCCAAATCGCCGGTTGCAAGATTGCGCTTTGAGCACTTTTCTTCAGAGGCCCAGGGGCCCCACCAATTGCAACCAAATTTTTCGAACTCATCAAGGGTCGTTGCTCCGTTGATGAAAGCACAAAGCTCTCCAATAGCACCCCTCCAAAACCCCCCAATATCGCGGGTGGTAATGCAAGGAAAGCCATTTGTAAGGCTGAACCTCATCTGAGGAGCGCCAAAAAGGGTTATTGCAGATGGCCCTTGTCTTGAAGGAACGGATTCACCTTTTGTCAAAATGCTATAAAGAAGATTCCGATATTGATCATCGGGCTTCCTCATCTCGTATGGCAGATATCTCACACCTTACCTCCTCGTATGAGGTGTTGCCAGGCAAATTATAGCATTTTTAACCTTATCTGTCACAGTGCTATAATTAGTTCATGAATGATTTATTTCAGCTAACTCAGAAAGAATATGTCAGGCAAAGAAATAGCTTGAACTTAATCGCTTCGGAAAATTACCCAAGCCCCAAAACTTTAGAACTGCTTGGGTCTATATGGAATGATAAATATGCAGAAGGCTACCCAGCAAAGCGTTATTATGCCGGAAACGTGGTAGCCGACGATCTTGAAAGCTTTGTGCAAAATAAAGCCTTAGAAGTTTTTAATGCAACAAATGAATACGAAGTAAATGTCCAGGTGCTTTCTGGAAGTCCTGCAAACGCAATGGTGTATTTTTCTGTTCTTGAGCCTGGAGATACGGTTTTAAGTTTGGATTTAAGCAGTGGCGGACACCTAAGCCATCTGCACTCTACCAGTGTTTTTAGAAAGTTTTTTAAGGGTGAAACATATAATGTTAAGCAGGGGCGTAGTGGTTATGAATTAGACATCGATGATTTTCGAGCTAAAGTAAAAAGCCATAATCCGCGCTTAGTAATAATCGGATTTTCGTCCTACACTAGAAAATTCGAGTTCGGTCAATTTTGCAAAATTGCCCACGAAAATGGCTCATTGGTGCTTGCAGACATTTCCCATATTTCAGGGCTCGTAGCGAGTGGCAATCATGATAGTCCTTTTAAAGCAGATGGAGAGGGTGCAGATTTTGTGGTCACTACAACTCACAAAACTTTGCGCGGTCCGCGCTCGGCACTACTTTTTGCCAAAAAAGAGTATATTGATTCAATAAACAAAACTGTTTTTCCAGGCACTAGCGGAGGACCACATTTAAATCAAATTGCTGCGGTCGGCCAAGCTCTTATTGAGGTTTCGGGGGAAGATGTCTATCCAGATAAGCTACCATTTAGCAAATACATTGATGCAGTTTTAAACAATGCCAATGCATTAGAGGACGGTCTAATAGATGAGGGCATTGAAATAGTAAGTAATACCCAAAACCACATTGTACTTATTAAGTTGCCTGAAAAAGTAAACAGCTTGGATTTGCAAAAAGAACTTGAAAGACTTGGGATAATCACAAATAGAAATTCAGTTCCAAATGAAGAAAAGTCGGCATGGGAACCAAGCGGATTAAGGCTGGGCACAGCAGCGTTGACTAGCAGGGGATTGAGTGTTGAAAATGCCAATACCCTAGGATCTTTAATTGGCCGAGTCATTAAGGGTGGGGGAGACGCTAAACTGCGCGAATTTAGTAGAAATCTGGCCTCCGAGTTGGCCTGGTGGTATGAAGAAATTTAACGTCAAATAAGTATTGAAAAAACACAATATATCTGTTAAAATAATCTCGATTACCAAAGACTGTAGCTGTGTAAAAACTTAATCCGCTACACGAGGTTATAAATCTTTAATAGATTTTCAAACTTTGTATCTTTGGATAAACCCAAAGATTTTTTGTTTGGTAATCAGCACATTAACTAAAAGCATCGGAGGATGCCCATGGCAAAAACACGTGAGCAAAAACAAGCTGACGTAGCTGCTTTATCTGAAGCTTTCTCTTCAAGCAAAATTGCCGTAATGACCGATTATAGGGGACTGAACGTTCCTGCAATCAACGATTTACGTAATCAGCTAAGAGATGCAGAGGTAAGCTACAAGGTGGCTAAAAACACCTTAGTAAAAGTTGCCATCAAGGACACTGAGCTCAAAGATGCCGATACTTCAATTTTCACCGGCCCAATGGCAATCGCTTTTGGCCAGGACGAAGCACAGACTTGCAGAATTATTGCAGACTTTGCTAAAGCCAACGAAAACTTGGAAATCATCGGAGCAATCGATGAATCAGGCAAAACCCTAAGTCGAGAGGATGTTATGGCACTAGCCAAGCTTCCAAGTCGTGAAGTTCTTACCGCCCAGGTGGTTGGAACCATCGCCGCACCGCTTAGCGGATTTGTACGTGTACTTAATGGTAATATAACTCAACTTCTGTATGCCCTAAACGCCATACAGGATAAAAAAGGAGAAGCATAAAATGGCAGAAGAAACTGCAAA
>JBIIKB010000055.1:0-3793 GCA_044233405.1 Candidatus Saccharimonadia bacterium
AAATAAACAATAACTAAAACCCCGGCAGCGATAACATACCCCGAATATATTATTCTTTGTTGAGCCTTATCTTTTTGTGCGCCTATCGCTGTAGGTATCAAGCCAATTGAATATATGCTCATAATAAAAAATATAATAAACACCATCATGGGAATTTGATTGGTGTTTATTCCAAAGTAGCCGGAAATCAAAATTGCACCTAAGCTCGCTAGTACTATCGTAAGCGAGTTTAATATTGAAAAGGGCAGTGTCCTTGAGAGATAGCTTGGGTCGTTAAGACTTCTTTTTCTGTGTCTAGGATAAGCTAGCCAAAAAATGATTGGTATAGTTACGATAAACAAATTAAGTAAGGTTATGTTTCTGGGGTAAAGCGGGTATTGGATGTTAATTATCAAAGTGATTAAAAGTAAAAACACTCCAGACCAAACTCTAGTAAAGAACAGGCAGCCAATCATTTCTAGGGTTGTGATAATGGTGTCAGAAAGCTTAATGCCTTTTGGGATTGCCGAAAAAGAATTGTTAATAAGTACTGCATCGGCAATCTGTCTGGTTGCTGGGGCACCATCAAACATAGCGATTCCCAGATCCGATGTTTTAATTGCCATCGCATCATTAGCGCCATCTCCAATCATGGCAACGCTTTTATTCGAAGATTTAATTGCTTCAATAATTTTTTGTTTTTGCTCGGGCAGAACCCTGGCAAAAAGGGCTTTAGAATTTATAGCAGCTATCAATTCGTTTTCTTGCATTTTCGCAAGCTTGTCGCCAGTTACGATAATTTCTCCGTGAGTCACGCCAGCCCGATCGGCGATAGCCCTAACTGTTTCTGGGTTATCGCCAGAAATTACAATTACCTGAATTCCTCTGGCCTGAAGCATTTTAATGGTGTCTTTAGAGCCTTGCTTAAGTGGATTTGAAAAAATAATTAAACCAATAGCTCGCAATTTTTTTATTGTCCCGGGTTTTTCTATGTTGCCCATATCGGCCTCACCAATAAATATTATTCTTTTTGCAAGACTAGAATATCTGGCTATATTTTCGTTAGCCCATTCCTGCTCGTCGTTATTTAAGTATTTAATAAACTTATCGCCAGCACCTATTATGATAGTTTTGTTGTCACTCATCAGTTTTAGTGCTGAATATTTTCGGGATGAAGAGAAAGCTAGTGCTTTCTCGATATTAAGTTTGGTTTTTAATTTAAAATGCTTCTCAAGTGCTGCGATTGTGGTTGTTTTGGATGTTTCCGTAGATACGTAGCTAGATAAAATTTTTTCAAAGTAAGACTTATCTTTAGGACTATATAGAATTGAATTTTCATAAACTGGATTGCTTTCAGTAATCGTACCAGTCTTGTCTACACAGACCACCGAAACCCTACCTAAATTCTCTATAGCGTTAATTTGTTGAAGCAAAACTTTTTGACCGGCCATCTTGATGGCTCCATAAGCAAATAAAAGTGTGCTTGCTAATAGAAGTCCTTCGGCGATTATCGTTGATGCTAAGGCCGCTACTTGAACAAAGCCCCTTAAGATTGAGCCTTCCAATATTACCGATCTTGTAATTATTATTAAACCTAATATCAAAAGAATAAAAGCCATTAATTTTATGAATCTTAAAATATCTTTCTGGATTGGTGAATAAGATGTCTCATATTTTTTCAAATTCAAATTCATTTTATATAAGTAGCTATCTTTTTCTTTTGCGGTAGCTTTAATTAAGGCATTACCAGCAACTACTATTCCGCCAGATATAAGTTTGTCGGTTGGTTTTTTGGTTACATTTTCAGATTCCCCAGTGAGTAATGCAAAATTACATTCAAAACTATCAGCTTCGATAATTTTAGAATCAACTGGTATCTGGTCGCCTAGCTTTAGATTTATAATATCGCCAACCGCAATATCTTCGGCAAACACAAGCCTTGGCTTATCGTCCCTGAGAACTTCATATTTTTGTTTTGTACTAAGTTGAAGTTTTTCTAGCTTATATTTGGCCCGAAGCTCCTGAATAATTCCAATGATGATGTTTACAGTAATTACGGAGCCAAGAAATATACCATCTCTTAAATCGCCCAAAACTATTAATACCAAAGATAGCCCACCAATAATGATGACTACCAAAGAAAAGATATTTCTAAAGACAATTGGTCCTAAATCTTTAAGTAATGATTTAAAGAGTTTGCTTCTCATATTTATATTCTACTAGCTTAGAGCGAATTAAAGAATGCTGTTATAATTTTTTTATGATTAGTAAACTTGATGTTCAAAAGAAAATGCGAGAGCGTGAACTGTTAGATAGGTTTATTGCAATATGCCCTGATTTCAATGGATGGGAATTTGACAAGTTCATGGAAAACCCTGATGCAGTTTATAAAAAAGGCGACGAACTGCTTGGTTTTGATAGTATTATAATTTCAGACGATCAGGCATCCGTGCAATGCGTGTATAGCCCAGACCTTTGCCAAATATCCTTGCCAGCAAAATTGCCGCGCGATCAAAGGCTTAATAAGATTGAAGTTTTCTTTGCCAACAAGCTTTTTACTCACCTCAGGCACTATAGCCTTCCAACCGTTTTGGTTTTTAGTATTGTTGATACGCAAAGCACTAGCCTAGAAGACATAGTAGCGATTGCTAAAAAATTTAGCTTACCAAGACTTGAGGAGCACAATATTTTGGCCTACTACATATGCACTGACACAGATTACGTTAAAATTGCTTCATCTTGACATGTTGGTATATAATTAAGCATAAGTATTAATTAAAAAAGGAAAAAAATGGCCAAGAAAAAAATCACAATTGAAGGATTGAGAAAGTTCAATCTAATAATGGTTGCAGTTTTCGCGCTACAGCTAGGGCTAATGGCTTTAATTGCTAAGTTCGATGTTAAATTCCCAATAAATTTAAATTATTTAACCTTCAACACAAATACTCGATCGTTAGATTCGGCTGCAGAAAATATTTATCAATTGCCTCTAGTGTGGCCAATTTTGATCTTTTTAGGATTAAGTTTGACGGCCCATCTTATTATCTCGACTGTTTGGTATAGGGGCTACAAAAAAGATTTGCAAAAAGGTATGAATCGAGCTAGATGGATTGAATACAGCTTCTCTGCTTCAACTATGATTGTTGCTATTGCGTTGCTATCTGGTATTTACGACCTTGCGAGCCTGATAATGCTATTCACATTGATACTCGTTATGAATCTGCTGGGAATGATTATGGAAATACATAATCAGACCACCGAAAAGACCAACTGGCTTAGCTACAATGTTGGTTGGATTGCAGGAATTGTTCCTTGGGTGGTAATAGCAATTTACTTCCTTGCTAGTGCATCAAATGCTCCAGGAGATACACCTATTCCAGCATTTGTATACTGGATTTATATTACAATATTCCTCTTCTTCAACTGCTTTGCTCTTAATATGTTCTTGCAGTACAAGAAGATTGGGCCTTGGAAAAATTACCTATATGGCGAAAGAGTTTATATTATTTTGAGCCTAACTGCTAAATCTGCACTTGCTTGGCAAATTTTTGCAGGCACACTTAGACCTTAATTGTATTTCTTAGATCTCAACTTTTCTATTGCTAAGTAGTAATAAGGAAATATCGTTGTCACCAGTATTGTCGAGCTAATCAGACCAAACATTAGTGTTACAGCAAGGCTTTCCCAGAAAGGGTCGGTTAGTACTAGAGGTAAAAGTGCCACTACGGCGGTGATGCTTGTTACAAGCAATGGTCGAATTCGAGCCTCGATCGCTTTGGCCATAGCTTCGCGAGGACCAAAACCTTCTCTGCGT
>JBIIKB010000056.1:0-3773 GCA_044233405.1 Candidatus Saccharimonadia bacterium
CTATCACTGTCTCAAACGCAAACACAAAACGCCAACTCAAGTAGGTGGTTACAAACCCACCAATCAAAGGCCCTGCAGCAGCGGCAGCACCAGCCACGGCGCCTGTAATTGCATAGGCAGTTAGCCTGTCTCGGCCTTCGTAGCGAGAAGCAATTAAGGCTGCAATTGCAGGAATCACCAAAATAGCACCTAAGCCTTCCACTAAAGACCAGCCAAACATCAATGTTTGAATGTTAGGGCTTAAAGCAGTAATTAGCGAGCCAACACCATAAACGCCAAGACCGATCAAAAAGGCTTTTTTACGGCCCCAAATATCTCCAAGCTTTCCACCGGTTAGCATAAACGCAGCCATAGTTAGGGTAAAGAATGTTATTGCTGCCTGCATGGCTGCAACACTAGTACCCAAATCCTTTACCACGGTCGATATCGAAACATTCATTACGGTACTATCAAGCACCATCACGAACTGCGCGAGCGCAAGTAAAATTATTGCAGACCACTTCTTCATAATTTAATTATAAAACACAGATAGATTTATTGGTACTGAACTTTGTATATAAGGTTTTGCTTATCATCACTTATAAACATATTGCCTGCAGGGTCAAAACCAACACCAACTGGACGTCCCCAAGCGCCACTGCCATCTAGCCAGCCGGTAATAAAATTATATTCTTTCATAGTGCTAGATTTGGTATCGACCCATATAACTTTATAACCAGTCGGTACGGTTCGGTTCCAAGAACCGTGCATCGCTCCAAAAAATCCGTTTTCAAATACACTTGGCCAAGACTGTTTTGCTGCATCATTTTCGAATGTAATCCCAAGAGGGGCGTAGTGGGCTTGCAGTCCCAGTACAGGACTAGTGGTTTGGGTTTTACAATACTCAGCCTTATCTTTGTATTCCGGGTTATTTATTTTATCTCCATAACAATAAGGCCAACCGTAATTTTTACCTTGCTCGATAATATTTACTTCTTCTGGTGGGATATCATCGCCAATCTGGTCTCGTCCCATATCCAAGCCCCACAGTTTGCCTCCGTTAAATGTAAAGCCTACTGTGTTACGGAGCCCACTAGCATAAATTTCTCCGCCAGTTCCGTCGAGATTATAGCGCATTATTGTTGCTCTACGGTTGTCGTTTTCAATACAGACATTACATGACGATCCTATAGATACATACATTTTATTATCGGGCCCAATTACTACTGTGCGGGTAGTGTGGCCGCCGCCCGTGAGTTTATTACCTCCTGGCAAATTATCAACTAAAACTTCTTTTTTAGTATATGTGCCATCACTTTTAATACCACGATATACGCTGACTTTTGTCTGCTCGGATAGGTATAAATCACCATTATAATAATAAACCGAGTGTGGTGTGTTGAGCTTACTCTCAATTACAACTGGTGTGCCGGCTGTGCCATTATTGTCTGGTATTGCATATATACTATCGCCGGTGTTGCTACCGATAAACATCGTGCCATCGGGTGCGAACGTAAAGAATCTTGCGCCCTTAATGTTTGTGGCATAAATACTTATTTTAAAGCCCTCTGGGGCATATAACGTTTTGCCACCAACAGTCTGGGCCACCAAATTAAATGGCGCCTCAAGTTGGTTTTGATTGTTCTCATTAACTTGCTGTTGGCTCAACTTGCCACTCAGAAATGCCGTATTATTAATTACCCAATAAATCACATATCCAATTACAGATAGCAAAATTATTGTTATAACTAACAGCGCAACATTTCTTTTATTGTGATTTTTGCTTTTAGATTTAGCCATAAGTTTATTATACAGCATAAGTAATAACTCAAATCAATTGACTAACCAAGTAATTTATTTTATAATTCGCAAATTGTTTCGGCCCTGGAGGTGGCTGTGAATAAAGTTCTTTTGTTAACAAATACTAGCGATGGATTACATAGTGCTAAAATTGAAGAGAAGCTAATTGAAAACGGTGGAGAATTTGTTCGCCTAGATACAGATTCTATAACTTTAGGCAAATCAAACTTAAGTATATTTAATCATCGTGGCACGTATAACATAATTTTGGACGATGAATACATCGGGGATGTTGACTCGATCTGGTTTAGAAGGCCATACTCTTTCGAATTTAACATTGAAGATGACGTTCAGCGCTTAAACGCCGAAGAAGAAGTTCGAGATGTTCTCGATGGCATGTTTGAAATACTAAGTAGCAAGTTTTGGGTAAGCAAGCCGTCCTCTATCAACAGAGCAAGACTTAAACCATTACAGGTTAACATTGCCAAAGAATGTGGCCTAAATGTTCCCGACACAGTTATTACAAATAGCCCTGATGTCGCAAGGAATTTTTGCGATCTAGGCAAAACTGTGTTTAAGCCATTATCTGGGTACTGCCTAGAATATGAAGGCATTCTCGCAACTGCATTTACGACTCTAGTTACAGATGTTATTTATGAAAATCTTGAACTAGTAAAGAATCAGCATGTGATGCTTCAAAGGTACGTAACTAAAGAGTATGAAATTCGCGTTACTTGCGTGGGGAATATGCTATTTCCAGTTAAGATTAGTGCTGATGGTTTCGATGAAATTGTAGACCACAGAACTCCTGATAATTACAATTCCATGAGTTACGAACCGATAGTATTACCACATTCCATTGCCGAAGCTATTCGCAAGCTGGTGACGACATTTTCACTGGAATATGCAACCGTAGACCTTGCAGTTTCACCGAATGGGGAGTATACTTTCTTCGAAGTTAATCCAATCGGTCAGTGGTACTGGATTGAGGAAGAAACTGGGCTTGAAATCACAAATAGCCTAGCAAAACATCTCCTCCAGCTCTAAAGACCGCAGGATTCTTCTCAACCGGGAGGTAAAAATGGGCGAGCGAATCACGCAAAAACCCGAAACACTTACCGCACTCTGTGCACGCACCTACAACATCGGCACTGCACCCAAGATGGGCAACACACCCACTACTAGCCAGACGCCAACTGGCTACCGAACGGACGACCACAAGTAATCAGGAAGTCTGAATTAGAACCTTATTTTGATTGTGAATATCAGAATAAGGTTTTTTATTATAAAATGTAAGTATGAACAAACTAGATACATTCAACAAATTTACGCCCAAGCTTATCTCTAAAAGCAAACTTTATAATGTTGATCTAAACAATGCTATAGCACATACAAAATACGTATTCGTTGGAGAAGTCCACGGCGCCAAAGAAAACTGCGATGTGATATATTCACTTATCACACATTATAAAATAAAAAATCTAGCTTTAGAGCTTGGTAAGGATTTGAAGCCTTTTGTAGACAGTTGCATATCAAATAAACCAAATTTTGATCTCATAGACTCTAAATACTTCACAGCCAGTGTGATGCCGTTAGAAATGGCCAAGACAATTTACACGCTAAGCAAAGAAAAGTTAATAAATAATATACTTTATTTTGGTAACGGCGAAGAAGATGATGTAGCAGAGGAAATTTTAAAAATAAAAGCAGAGGGGCCAGTCTTGTGCCTTCGTGGCAACTGGCACACCTTGCCGTATGTATTCACAGAAGATGGGCAGCCGGATCATATATCTTCATATTTAATAGTTAAAGAAGAGTATTCTAATATTGTAAACATTGAATACAAATACCAATCAGGGGCTATATATAATGCAGGCACAGGCACTTCTGCTTTTCATGATTCAAAAAACCCTAAAAAAGAATACGAAATTATTAAACAGTCGGACTACCCAGACTATTATGAGCTGATAATACCTAAGGCTACCCCAATAAAT
>JBIIKB010000057.1:0-3760 GCA_044233405.1 Candidatus Saccharimonadia bacterium
TACCAGATAAGCGTATATACTATCAAACATAAGGGTTATTGTCAAGGATAAGAAGCGTGTTTTAGCCACTAACAGATTGAAATATTTATGATTATCTGCTAGAATAATCAGGTTCAAATCGCGTTGAACGACGCGGGCTCGTGGTGTAGAGGCCTAACATGCCTCCCTGTCACGGAGGAGATCGCCGGTTCGAATCCGGTCGGGCCCGCCATGAAAGTGAGTCACCTTCTGGTGGCTCTTTTTCATGGAAAAGCGTTTACTCTTTTGGAATTGGTAAAACACACGTGTAGTTCCCTCCAGCCAAAAGGAGCATAGCTCAGGTGCATCTAGCCAAAGCCTGAGGCTGAAAGTTATAAATCTTTATTATTAATGATTTTTAATATAAAAAGCTCGAGAATAAATCCTCGAGCAAAAAAAATTACCAACTTTCGTCTTTTTGAAGCTTTTTGGCAAACTCAACAATACCTGAAGCTGTATCGAGAGTGACAAACTCAACAATCACCTTACCATTTTCATCGATAAGCATTACACCACCAAAGCTATCTGGTTCAATTCTCCAGAGGTCTGGATTCTGATTTTTTACATAACCAATAACTAAAGCCTCCAAGGCTGTATCTTGAAAACTATCAGATGATTCTGATCTTTCAAGGTTGTTTTTAACATTTAGGCACTCTTTGAGAATTGTGCTTTCAAAAATTGTGGCATCTTCATCATTTATAACCCTGAAGCAGTTATCTCCACGGCTATTGATTACAAAGAAACGCTGCATGGCTTATACCCCCTTTGCAGTCGTTAATAATTCTATTCAGTTTATCGTTAAAGTCAAGCTAAATGAGTGTTTTCCAGTAGTACCAAAATCTGTTTAGTATTGCGACAAATATAGCCAAGTACCACAACGCAACTATAAACCAAGCGTTCTCACAGAACCACCGCGATAAAGCTTGAAATGATTTTTTAACTTTTATATTTCCTTCTAAAAGATTGTATCTAGTAACATACACAAATAAAGCAATAACCACCGCCCAAACTACTACGCAGAAAGGACATAGGGCTTTTATTACATAAAGACTTTGATAAAACAGCCAAATTGAAAACAGCACACCAAAGATTGTACCCGCTTGCAAACCAAGCCAGAACCAGCGTTTGTATTTAGCCCCTGCAATCATACCTACTCCAATAGTGATAATAACTGCAAAGCCCACTAAACCAATTAACGGATTGGCAAAGCCAAAAGCTTCAGCCTGAGGCGAGGAAATAACGCTTCCACAACTTACAACAGGGTTAAAGTTACAGCTAAGCTGAGCTTTCGGATCCTTTAGCAGCTGAAACTTTTCTATCGTAAGTATAAAGGAAGCCACCAGCCCAATAGCCGAAACTAGTATCAAAAAGTGAGCAAATTTATTATTACTTTTGAGCTTTGAGATTATTTTTGCCATTTACTTTATGGTTTAAAGTACTGAACAATCTTTGCCTTAGCACGCTGATCCTTTAACCAGCTATCGATATCGGCACCCTTAATCAAGATGTGGCTAACACGCACCTGATCACCTTCTTTTTTGGTAGATTTGATTATGTGGTAGCCATATTGAGTTTTAACCACACCACTAACCTGCCCCTCTTGTAGACCAAAGGCGGCAGCTTCAAATTCAGGAACAGTCTGTCCCTTACTAATTAAGCCTAGATCTCCACCATTGCTAGCACTGCCATCTGTCGAAAACTTTTTAGCAAGCTCAGCAAAATCGGCACCACCATCAATCTGCTTTTTCAAATCTTCTGCTTGTGCTTTAGCAGGAGCATTCAAGCTCTCGTCTGCCAAAATCTTTTCTGCTAATTTCTTTTGCAATACGCTTTGTTTGATCTTTTCTTTAAAGTCATCAATAGTCCAGCCGTAAAGTTTATCTAAAGTAGTCTTAACCTTCTCAACTCCACCTGCATTTTTAACTAATTCATTGTATTGATCAGTAATTTCTTTATTTGTGACCTTAATACCATACTTTCTCGCTTGTTGTTCAATAATTAAGTTATTTTCAAGCTGGATAATGATATCGTTTTTTAGCTGTGAGAGTTTTTGCTTGCCCTCTTGGCTATTTAAGTCTTGGCCCTGTGAGGTATAAAACTTTTGGATCGAAGCCAGCTCAAAAAGATACTGGTTATAAGTTACAGTATTCCAAAACCAGTTGCCGTTAACGCTCGCGACAGGATATGGCACGACTTTGCTCGCTATTTTGACTGCTCTATTCGAAGATTTGTACCTGTAAATTAGTACACCAAAAACAGACACCGTAACGAGAAGTGCTACTAACGCACCCACCCCTACCATTACGATAGTTTTCTTATTTTGTTTCTTTTTGATTCCGAACTTATTAAGTTTATCTTTAAAGCTAAGTTGCTTAGCTTTGGCTTGCAATGAAGTCTTAGCCGACTTCTTTGCTGGCTTAGGTTTTACACTCTTAGATGGTTTTGAACTTGATTTAATATCTGGATCTTTAGGCACAACTTTAACCTTTCTTTAATATATCTATCTTACCTTGCAATTAATCACTTGTCGATTTTTTTTCACCCTTTTTAGGGGCTGTCTTATGTACTTCTTCCATTATTAATTTTTGTAATCTAGCCGGCTTATGAACATAGCTCAATTTGAACCCTCCAGAGCCTGAAAGAGTATCAATACTTAACGTTCCAAAACCAAACATCGCCCCTTGTAGGCCTTTTATTTTGTAATTAACATTCTGGACATTATGAAGTGCCAAATCAGCGACTTCTCTTGTAAAAAGTCCGTTTTGTTTTACCACCATCAATCGCTGATTAGTGAGCACGTAAATACTATAATGCCATCCTACCCAACTGCGAAGCCAGAAGGTAATTAAAATAACCAAGCATATTATCATCCAATAATAGGTAATATTTACCCAGCTTGTACTTAGTCCGTACCCGAAAACCCAGGGCAAAATTCCAATCGTTACTATAATCAGCCCAATAATTAACGGTTTTCTAAGAACTATTGGAAACTGGCGCTGTACTGTTATGACTTTTTCATCATCACCGGTTATTTTAACTCTTTTTTTCACGCGCTCTCTTTTGTGTTCTTGCATAAGAACATTGTAGCTTAATTTAGCCTATAAATAAAAAGTGCCCTCCCCCCATCACGTCTTTGTGATAGGGAAAGGGACACAGCCACAGATCTCGTCTGCGTTCAATTCAGGCGCCTCAACCTCGAAAAGAGAAAGTTGTTCAGCCTTCTGCTCGGCCTCGTACTTGTCGAGGGCTTTTCGAAGGTTTCGGGCAACCTGCATACGGTAAGCATCATGTGGCGTAAGATCCTGCTCGAAATCATCGATGCTTTCATCTTCGTTGATATGAGCTACTACTTCGATGTGGAGCTGGCGCCACTCAACAAAGCCTGGGTCATCACCGGTGCGCTTCATTGCCTTTCGTACTTGAATGCAAATGGCGCTACGATGACCGGCATTTGCTGACCTGAAGTGGCCGTTGATATCTCTTGCATCAGCCTTGTGGTACAACCCTGCCGGTACCTTAATACGAACCTTGCGGCCTCGCACTGTGCATACCAACACAAGATGGCTTTTGGAGGCCAACTGCTCTCCTTGGGTTCGGAGCCTACTGAATATAGGCTATTAACTAAAATTATACAACTTATGCTATGCTTTGTCAATCTGTTGTAAGGTGGGTTATAATTACTTCAGTGCCTTGGTAGCTCAGTGGATAGAGCGTCTCCGTCCTAAGGAGAGCGTCGGGGGTT
>JBIIKB010000070.1:0-3265 GCA_044233405.1 Candidatus Saccharimonadia bacterium
CACTAAGCTTAATTCCACGTTCGCCAACCAGAGTGTTGTAGCCTTTATCTAGTTGCATAATAAATTCATCAGCATTAGCCATTTTTGCAGCTTTTTGAATTTCTTGTTCGCTCAACCCATCTGAAGCAATTGCTAGGTTTTCTTTGACAGTTGTATTGAAAAGAGCAACATCTTGCATGACAATTGCCATGTTTTTGCGTATAGAATCTTGCTTGAAATTTGATATGTCTTCACCATTGATAAGTATTTGCCCATTGCTAGGTTCATAGAATCTAAGAATTAGTTTAGTTATTGTAGATTTGCCTGTGCCAGATGGTCCAACAAGCGCTACAGATTTACCTGCATCAATTTTGAAGCTGATATTTGATATGGCTCCTTTTCTGGAATTGGGATATTCGAATGATACATTTTTAAACTCGATAGATTTTAACTCAATGAGATCCTTGGAGTCTTTAGAATCTTTCAGAATTGGCTTTGTATCTAAGAGATCTGCCAATCTCTCGCTTGTAATATCATATTCAGCAGTATCGCTAATGAACCTACTCAAGGGCTGCACTGAACCAATTAGATTTCTGGCATAGAAAGCAATTAAGAAAATATCACCAGGAGTTAATTTGCCATTATATGTGAGTACAGACACATAAATGATGCTCAGCAGAATTGCCAGATCCCCAATACTATCTCTTCCGAAGTTAAACCATCGTTCATATTTATGTTGTACGAGTCTGTTTTTTAGGATATTACCTTGGTAATTACTAAATTTCTTGACTGCTTCTTTTTCACTACTCATTCCTTTGATAGTAGCGAGGTTTCCAACTGTTTCAGATAAAAACCCAGCCTGATATTCCCAATTTTTACTAGCTCGCTTTGAGAATGGTCTTTTTGTTTTTTCTTTGTTTATTGAAATATAGATCATTATTGGCATAACAACGGCAAACATTAGTCCTATTGTAGGAACTTTAATAATTAGAATAATTAGTACGAAAATTGTTTCAAATATTAAATTTGATGCCCAAGCCCCAACTTGCCAAAGCCAATTAGTGAAATCATTTATGCCCCTTTCTACTTTTTGCAAGACACTGCCTGCTCGATGCTTTTCTATGTAATCAACCGAGAGATCTAGGAGGTGTTTGAATACAGTTATTCTAAGGCTTGTAACTATTTTGATTCTTGAAGTGGCACTGTACTTTTCACTTATAAAAAGTATTATTTGATTAAAGGCCAGAAGTACACCTAGCACTACAAGGCTTATTGTGATTGGATTAAAGCCAGTGCTAGCGTTGATTCGAGTTAGATTATCGATAATGTTTCGGAATATAAATGGCACTACAGCACTAACTGCAGAAGTGATTATTGAGAGTATAAATACTAAAATAAGTATGTTTCTCTGGCTTTTAATATATTTGAAAAGTCTCAAAATGTTCTTCATAACATTATTATCTGATAACAGCTTATGTTTGACAACCGTTGTATTTATTACATAAATGTGCTATAATGCTTATACTTTGAAGAGAAAAACACTTAAAAATACTCTGGCAAACGTCCAAGGTTTAAGGCTATAATAAACAGATATGGCTAAACCAAAACGCGGACGACCACCAAAAAATAAAAAAGCAATCAAAAAAGATCAGGCCGAACAAGAGGAGGGACTGAAGCGTTCAGTATTGAAAGAAATACTGGCGATTATTCTTATTACTGTTGGTGTATTTATTATTTTGGCAATTATTGGGGTTGCAGGAAGCCTTGGTAAGTGGGTAACAGACGCTATCAAGTTCTTGGTAGGCCAAAGTATATACGTTGTGCCAGTTGCGCTGTTTGGAATTTCTTATATGCTATTTGCTCAGGAAAAGCACCCGCTAAAGACTCATAATTTAGTAGGAATTTTAAGCTTTTTCATTTGCTTTAGTACTATCTTACAGGCCTTGCTTGGTCCAGAAGTAGGTTTCGATATGTCTACGGTTGGAAATTACGGTGGTGTGATTGGTTGGGGAATTTATGCTCTAGTGTCGCCAATACTCACCAGATGGGTTCTAGTATTTATCTTTGCAATGTTAACTATTATTTCAATAATTGTTGCAGCAAATGCCAGAATGAAGCATATTGTTCAAAAGTTACTGCCTGGCCGTAAAGACAAAGAAGAAAAAGTAGCCGAAGTGGATGAAGGCTTTAAGATTAATAATGCTTTGCCGATAAAGGGTACCATTGGCAATGAGAAGCCTAAAGAAGAAGAAAAAGAGCCGACGGGACCTATCGTCGCAACCAAAGATAAAGATTGGAAATATCCTCCTTTAGATTTATTAGAAAAAACAACTATGCAGGGTGATCCAGGCGATGCCAAAAAGAATGGCGCTAAAATTAAAGAAGTTTTTGCAGACTTTGGCTATGAAGTCAAAATGGATGGAGTCGATGTAGGGCCGACAGTCTCTCAATATACTCTCAAGCCTCCAACAGGCGTAAACTTGGCAAAGTTTAACAACTTAGATAAAAACTTGGCCTATGCGCTTGGTGCAGAACAGGTACGTATTGAAGCGCCTATCCCAGGAAGAAGCTTGGTAGGTCTCGAGGTTCCAAATAAAACTCGTGCAGTTGTGCGTTTAAAGGATATATTAAATGATCCAGAGGTCTCCAAAATAAAGAGCAAGCTTAATTTTGTACTTGGTCGTGATGTGGGTGGTCAGATAATGACAACGGACTTAGATACTGCACCACATTTACTAATAGCGGGTTCTACTAACACCGGTAAAAGTGTAATGATACATACCCTTTTAGTTAGTCTACTCTACAGAAACAGCCCAAGTGAACTTAAGCTTATTATGATAGATCCAAAGCGTGCTGATTTTTCTCTATATGATAATTTGCCACACTTGCTTTGCCCAATAATAAACGAGCCTGACCAAGCAATATCATCTTTAAAATGGGCCACAGCGGAAATGGAAAGACGGTTAAAATTGCTGCAGGAAAACAAAGCTTTAAATATTGCCGAATATAATGCCAAGGCAAAAGAGGGCAAGATGCCATATATTGTTATAGTTATTGATGAGCTCGCAAACCTAATGGATAAAGCCCGAAAAGATATGGAAAGCTTGATTTCTACTCTAGCAGCGAAGGCCCGTGCTGCAGGCTTGCACTTAGTTCTTGCCACTCAGACCCCTAGAGTAAATGTTATAACAGGAACAATTAAAAATAATGTTCCGGTCAGAATTGCTTTTACAGTTCCGCAAAGAGTTGATTCGCAAACAATTATTGATGCTTCGGGTGCAGAGAA
>JBIIKB010000058.1:0-3733 GCA_044233405.1 Candidatus Saccharimonadia bacterium
CAATTTGCCGAATAAGGACTACGAGTATCAGGGTTTTGAACCCTATCTACTGTAAAGGCAATGTCATTTGAAGTTACCTTAACTCCATCATGCCAAGTAGCGTTCTTGCGCAAGTAAAAAGTATAGTTCTTTCTATCTTCCGAAACTTCCCATTTCTCGGCTAGGTCACTGACTATCTCCCTATTGCCATTAACTTTCGTAAGACCACTAAAAACTAAGCTAACGACCGATTCTGTAGCGTTATTTTCTGGAAAAAGAGGATTAAGACTTTTGACCTGGCCGACCAGAGCCTCTTTATAAATACCCCCTCTTTTAGGTTTTTCTTGAGATGTTATTTGATTAAGGGTAACTATCTGAGAAGTTAAACCCCAAAAAGAAACTAAAATAATAAATATCCATGCAGCAAAAGTCCAACGAACATTGCCCAGCTTCTGCCATGATCCAAATAAGTGTCGGTTGAAATAATTAAACAGCCAAGTGCGCCACAGCTTGAATTTTCGCTTCCAGCTTCTTAGCTTTCTTTTGAATGTAAATTCTGTATAAGAACTCATTATTTAGACGGTTAATAGCGCCAATATACAAACCACAAAGGCTATTCCAAGCACTATTGTTCCTCCAAAGAGGAACTTTTCAGCTCCACGCTTGGTACGATAAAAGCTTGCTTCTCCACCAAATGCAGTACCTAATCCACCGCCCTGATTTTGAAGCATCACAAAGATGGTTATTAATATTGAGATTATTACTAATGCTACTTGTAAAAATGTTTTCATATTTGCTCCTTATCGATTATAAATCCCATTAGATAGTTCGCTAGCCATACGACAATTACCGCACCAATCGCAGACCATATTGATTCTACCCTAAATGGAGAATAAATTGCGCTTGTTATATACAGAAGAAGGGTGTTAATTATTAAACTAAACAGACCAAAAGTCAACACTATAGCCGGGAGACTAAGTATTACCAAGAAAGGCCTCAAAAAGGCATTAACTATACCAAATATCAAGCTAGCTATTAGCAGTACTGTAAAGCTGTCGGCCGCTATTCCTTTTAAGAATATTGTTGCAGCAGATAAACCTAAAAAATTTGCTAGCCATGTTAATAAAAAGCGTCTTACCACTAGTATATTTTAACATATTTACAGATAAACGAACTATCTAAGCTGGTCGGTTAGCAACTTGGCCTTTGCCTTGCCCAAAACTTTCGCAATCTCTACTTCAGGAGCATCCTTTACCCCGGCAACACTGCCAAAAGCTCTTATTAATTTCTTGCGAGAAGCCGGGCCAATACCGCTTATTTCTTCAAGCTGTGATTTTTTAATTCTTTTGGCCCGAACAACGGTGTGGTAACTAACAGCAAATCTATGAGCCTCATCGCGAATCCTTTGGATCAGATGAAGTATAGGTGAATCAGATTCAAAATTAATCATGTAGTATTCACCTTCTCTTCTAAGGATTTGTGGAGTTGGTAAATCATTCGCATCAACTACAATGGTTTCGTAGCGTTTAGCCAGGCCAACCGTCATTATGTCGATTTTTGATTCTTTCAGGGCCTTTTTGGCGCTAGATAGCTGCCCCTTGCCGCCATCAATAATAATTAAATCTGGCTTTGGCCAAGATTTATTTCGCTCACTAAACCTACGACTTAATGTCTCTTTCATCATTGCAAAATCATTTGGACCCTTAGTTCGCATCTTAAAATGTCGATACTCCCTATTGTTTGGAAGTCCATCTGTAAACACCACCATGGAGCTAACACTATCACCCCCAGCAAAGTTACTGATATCATAGCACTCGATACGTCGAAGTTTCTTTAAGTTAAGAATTTCGCTTAATCCCCTGAGGGCAATATCTACACCAATTACCAGCTTTTCTTCACCCCCAAAAACAACTCTGGTATTTAAGGCTTTAAGGGCCAAATATTGATTTCTAAATTCAATTGCTTCTTCATACTTTTGCTTCTTTGAAAGTTTATCAATATCTTTTTTTAGCTGATCAATCAGCTTAGTACTTTTCCCCTCCAAAACCATTATTAGTTTTCTAATCTGCTTCTTATATTCAGTTTTAGAGATATCTGGTCTTGGTAATACTCCTATTTGATATTCAAGCTTGGAGCTATATTTATGTTTCTCTTTAACAAAGTAAGGAAATGCTTTTCTCAAATATTTCAGAGCCTGTCTGACCCCATAGCTATTTATAAATGGCCCAAAATACTTAGCTTTGTCATCGGTTGGCCTTCTTACTAGTCCAACTGTTGGGAAATCATCTTGCATAGTTATGCGAATATAAATAAAGTTTTTATCATCTCTTTCGCGGACATTATAGAGTGGCTTATGTCTTTTAATTAGCTCGGCTTCTAAAAATAATGCTTCAACTTCAGAATTAGTCTCGAGCCACTCTAGATCTGAAATGTTTTCCACCAATAGTGGTGTTTTATAGTCACTGTGCTTTTTACTAAAATAAGACTTAACTCTACGGCGTAGTATTGAGGCCTTTCCAATGTATATAATTTTGCCCTTTTTGTCTTTAAATAAATACACACCCGGCGTCTTTGGCAAATTATCTAGTTTGTTAGCAAGCTTATTCATAAACTCTATTATACCCCCAACGAGCATATAGTTTAATTTTGCCCAATTCTGTTCTATGATATCAGAACTGCACCTTACTATCGGGGGGAGCATGGAGCTCGAATCAGTATTAAGTGGTTATTGCTATAACGATCAGAAAGCAATTTTGCTATTAGTACTAATTTATTCGCATACGCTTGTGCGCCTTGAGGAAGATCCTAAACTAGTCTTTCTTCAAACAAGAAAACAAGAATTCCTAGAGGGCCTAACAATCAGTTCCCTTCAAGTTCCAACCTGCGTAATTGAATCTATAAATTCAAATCCGTTGGATTGGTTCTGTCAAACTATGGAATACTTAGATAAAAACAATATATAGCCCCTGCTTATGTGGGGGCTTTTCAATTGAAAAATAATAAATTTATGTATATAATCTTACTTCCGAACCTTCAAAGGAGCAAAATTGAGCGATAGTGAAGTAGTAAACCTCTACAAGAGCTTTCCAGCCAAACACCGAGATCAGTTCTACCAGCTTCTGCTAATTTACGTGCTTAATCTCAACGCATGGCAGTGTAGCGACCGAACAAACAAAGATGCCTTTGGTCAAATTCAAAGTTCACTTAAGTATCTCAAGCATGAACCATTTAATCTAAGTACGGAAATGCTTGAAAGAATTGTCGATAATCACGAAGACTGGATGGCAGACTTGATGGAAATGGATAAGTTTAATGGGAAAACCCAGATACAATAATCCCAGATCCTTTATCGAGTCGTACGACATTGAACTGCGGGGTAAGTTAGCGGTTAAGATTTTTCTTTTTTGTGTTACACAAGGAAACTGGAAAACAAAATCTAATGATGCTTATTGGGATATTAGCTCCATATACAACCCAAATTCCCCTGCATACAAGCTAAAGACCGAGCTTACATCAGAGCCCTTCAACCTAAATGATTTTGTAATCATTTCAATTAAAGAAAATACAGTAGAATGGTTGACTGAGTCATGTATGATTTGGGATGACTACATTAAAGCCTCATAAGAACGAGGCTTTATTTATTTTTATGCTTGCATAATGTAGCCTTACTTATATAGTTAAAGTGTAGGCAACCAAGAAAGGTTAGCTATGAACCTTAAAGAACTAAGCGAGCGCTACCCCAGTGAGCAAGTAC
>JBIIKB010000103.1:0-3730 GCA_044233405.1 Candidatus Saccharimonadia bacterium
GAAATGGCCAAGTAGAGCATGGCTCACCTCGTGTAGCAAAGCTAATTTACCAGAATTGGTCTTGATTCCGGCCGGATCGTAATTTACGATATCTTCACTTGCGTCGTAGGCAAAATAGCCTGCTGGCAAAAATCTCTGCTTTGGATATGCAGCGATAATTTCCATTCACCCTCCCCTTTGTTACTTACTACTATATGGGTTTGGGGGCATCAAGTAAATAATAATTTGCATTGTAAGCGTTTTGGGGTGTAAAATACCTCCAAATTAAGGAGTTTTAGGATGAACAAGTCAAATATATTTAAGGTTATTATCGCAGCACTTTTGCTTTTTGTCGTGGTTATTGCAACTGTTAACTATGGGCGTAATCAGAGGGCTAAAATTGCAAATACTGATACAGCAAGAAATAATTTGCCAACAGTGCAGGAAAACAAACCAAGTGAATCTACTAAGCCCGCCCAGTCTGAAAATAAGCCCAACCCAAGCAAGCCCGCGCAATCTCAGCCAAAACCCGAGCCAGCGCCGGTAGTTACTAAGCCTTCAGCACCCGCTGCGGTTAGCCCAACGGTAAACGCGCAGGTGCCACAAAGCAGTATGCCTGCAACTGGTCCAGTAGATACATTAATACCAACCATCGCGCTTGGAACATTAAGCGGACTTTATTTGGTGTCGCGCAGACGACTCAAGGCCAGTAAACAAGCTTTACAATAAGCCAAAAATCAGGTATAGTTTATTTAAACGAGTGGCAAATGTTTTGATTTGCCCCTTTCGTTATAACGCTACAAATTTAAGGAGAACAATTTAATATGTCTAATTCCAGTATTTCGATGGAAGATCTGCTAAATGATCAGTCCATCAAGTCTATTAACGTTGAAGACGTAATAGAAGGAACAATTATTGCTAAAGATCGTCGTGAGCTATGGCTCGATTTGGGTGCCTACGGAACCGGTGTTGTAACCGGTCGTGAAGTTGAGCATTCAGCCAAGGATATGCAAATCGGCGACGTGGTTTCAGCTTCAGTGCTAGATCCAGAAGACGAAGATGGTTATGTAATCCTAAGTCTTAAAAAGGTTGCTAAAGATAAGGGATGGGATGAGCTCGAAGAACGCTTCAAAAACAAAGAAGTGTTTGGAATCGTGCCTTTTGACGCCAACAAGGGCGGAATGCTTATCGAAATCGACGGCGTACGTGGCTTTTTGCCAGTGAGTCAGTTGAGCGCCGAAAACTACCCTCGTGTAACAGGTGCTGATAAAGACGAAATTCAACATCGCCTAAACAGCCTAGTTGGCCTAACTCTAATGGTTCGCATACTAGATGTTGATCGCAAAGAAGGTAAACTCATCGTTTCCGAAAAAGAAGCTCAGCGCGAATTTACCGAAGGTAAGATTGCAGCCTTCAAGGTTGGCGATACTATCAAAGGAATTGTTACTGGTGTTGTGGACTTTGGTGTATTCGTAAATGTCGATGGTATCGAAGGACTTGTGCACATTTCTGAAATCGCTTGGGACCGCGTAGATAACCCATCTAAGTACGTTAAGGTTGGGCAAGAAGTCGAAGCGGTTATTATCGCTATCGATCAAGACAAACTTTCGCTTTCAATGAAGCAACTTAGCGAAGACCCATGGCAGAAAGAAATTTCAGCCTATAAGGTTAATGATGAAATCGACGGTAAAGTTACTCGTATCACCCCATTTGGTGCATTTGTACAAATCAGCCCAGTTATCGAAGCATTGGTGCATATTTCCGAACTATCTGACGATCACGTAACTGATCCAAACAAACTTGTAAAAGTCGGTGAAACCAAAAAGTTCCGAGTTATCGGAATTGATGCCGATCAGCACAAGCTATCGCTAAGCCTTAAGTCTAAAGACGCTAAGCCAGCTAAAAAGACCGAAAAAGAAGCTCCAAAAGAAGAAGCTAAGAAGACCGAAAAGGAATAGCCAGCGTGGCCGGTAAGACTGCACATACTCCAATACGCAGTTGTAAGTCTTGCCGTAAGAAGCTGGCCAAAAACCAGCTTCAGCGCTGGGTTTTAGAAAACAACGAGCCGGTGCTCGATGAAAACCAAAATATGTCAGCCCGTGGGGCCTATGTCTGCAGTGATGATTGCTATAATAATATAAAGGCCAGTTTGCCTAGAATGCTTACAAGGAGAAGAGTATGAGTGAAGAACTAAAAAAGATTGAAATACCAGAAGTTATTAGTGTTGGTGAATTTGCCGAAGTACTAGGCAAAGGAGCTGCAGCAGTTGTGGGCGAACTTATGAAGAACGGCGTAATGGCCACAATTAATGAGCAAATCGATTTTGATACCGCTCAAATAATTGGTGCCGAGCTGGGTTTTGAAGTTAAGCTCAAAACCGAAGAAGAAGTGCGCCCAAATACAGAGGCCTCCACCGACGAGCAAAAACAGCGGCCGCCAGTTGTAGCTGTAATGGGGCATGTTGATCACGGAAAGACATCGCTACTTGATGCTATTCGAAACGCCGAAGTTGCCTCTGGCGAGGCTGGCGGTATTACTCAGCACATTGGTGCTTACCAGGTAACTAAAAACGAACGTGTTATAACTTTCTTGGACACTCCAGGCCACGAAGCTTTTTCTGCGTTGCGTGAACATGGTGCTAAGATTGCCGATATTGCAATTATTGTAGTGGCCGCCGATGATGGCGTTAAGCCACAAACCCGCGAAGCGATTGATCATGCCAAAGAAGCCGGCGCATCGCTTGTGATTGCTATTAATAAAATCGACAAAGAAGGCGCTGATACTAACCGAGTTAAACAAGAGCTTTCAGAAATCGGTATTATCCCAGACGACTGGGGTGGAGACATACCGTGCGTAGAAGTAAGCGCCAAGACTGGTGACGGTATTCCAAAGCTTTTGGAAGTGGTGCTACTGGTGGCTGATATTGTCGAGACTAAAGCTCGAGTAGAAGGCCACGGACGCGGCGTGGTTATCGAATCTCACTTGGATACCGGTAAGGGTCCTGTTGTGACCTTGCTTGTTCAAGAAGGCACAATTCGCCAGGGCGATTGGATTATTGCTGGCGCAAGCTATGGAAAAATTCGAACTATGGACAACTACAAAGGCCAAAAACTTAAGGAAGCTACCCCAGCTATGCCAGTAGTGATTTCTGGGCTTAAGTCATTGCCAGATTTTGGTAACTGGTTTGAAGAAGTTAAGTCCGAAAAGGAAGCCAAAGACTGGGTTGAGCGCCAAAGCCGTAAAAAGACATATAAGTCCGTTACATCCATTAAGAGTGTAACCGCCGAAGATATTGCTAATGCCGTAACTGAAGGCGAAGTCAAAGAACTGCCATTAGTTGTTAAGGCTGACGTGCAGGGTTCATTGGAATCATTGGTAACAGCCATCGAGCAAGTTGGTAACGACGAAGTGCGCGCCAAAGTAATTGCCTCAGGCATTGGTGATATTTCCGAAAAGGACGTGCAGTCTGCCACCGCTGGTGGTGCGATTATATTGGGCTTTAATGTTAGTATTAACGCTGCAGTAAACCAGCAAGCCAAGCGCGAAGGTGTGGATTTCCAGTTATACAAAGTTATTTATGAGCTTCTTGATGACGTGCGCGAGTGGTTATCGAGCATGCTAGAGCCAGAAATTATCGAAACAGAGCATGCCAAGCTTAAAATTTTAGGTGTATTTAAGACTACCAAAGAAAAGGTGATATGTGGCGGTAAGGTGCTAAGTGGCAAAATTACACCGGAGCTTGAAATTAAGA
>JBIIKB010000061.1:0-3703 GCA_044233405.1 Candidatus Saccharimonadia bacterium
CGAGTCTTTATTCACAGAAAGAGTAGTCAATGGCGAAGTCTGAACGCTGCTAGGTTTGATGGGGCCTATTTTTACAAAACCGCTTGGCAGAAGTGCTGGAATGCCAAATATCAATAGAATCACAACGATTACGTATGCGATTAGAAAATTAACACCAACACCCGCCATGACAATCTTGGCTCTAGACTTGTAGGGCTTAACGGCAAAACTATCCTTAGACTTGTCGTCGGAGTCTTCGCCCTTCAGCCTCACAAATCCGCCAAGAGGTAAAAGATTTATACTGTATTCAGTTAGCTTTGTTTTTCTTGAAAATATTTTAGGTGGGAAACCAATCCCAAATTCATCTACCTTTACACCATTTCTACGAGCAACGATAAAATGTCCCCATTCATGAGCAACAACTAGGGCAGAAAATATCAGAATAATAAAAATTATCGTTAATATCATCTACCAAATCTCCTTACTCGAGATGCATATTCAGAAAGCACACCATCTAAACTTTCTTTAGTAAATGCTGGCCAGTGTTCATCGACAAATTCTAGTTCAGCGTAAGCACTGTCCCACAAAAGAAAGTTACTGAGTCGTTTTTCTCCTGATGTGCGAACAATGTAGTCTACTGGCGGCAGTTCTGGATGATATAGATTTTCTCTAATTAATTCTGGAGTTATTTCTTCTGAATCTGTACTTTTAACACTTAAATTCTTAAAGGCATCGGCAATTTCTGACTGTCCACCATAATTAAAACAAATGTTAATTGTTCCACGGTTATTATTTGCGGTTTTAGTTACCGTATTTTCAATAGCATCTATAATTTTTTGATCGAGTCTGTCTTTTCTTCCAGAAACTACCACCTTGATTCCCTTATCGATTAGCTCGTTTAGGTCTTTTGTAAATATTTTAAGCGCCAAATCCATAAGATAGTTAACTTCTTCAAGCTCTCGGTTCCAATTTTCTGTAGAAAATATGTAAGCCGAAACTACCTCGATACCTCTGTCAAAGCATTCATCGGCTATTGTTTTTAAATTTTCATAGCCCTTTTTATGGCCAACCAACTTAGGCAGTCCATTTTCAATCGCCCAGCGTCTATTGCCGTCAAGTATAAATCCTATGTGTTTAGGAGTTAAGGCTTCGTCCATCTTTACGCTCGGTTAGACCGACATTATTTCCTTTTCTTTATCTTCGACGATTTTTTGAATTTTTTGGTGATATTCATCAATTAACTTATCAAGATCTTTTTGTACTTTTACGAGCTGATCTTGAGTAATGACATTAGACTTTTCATCGGCTTTTGCAGAATTCAGGACTTCATGGCGGGCATTACGCATACTAATATTTGCAGATTCAGCCTTTTCTTTGCAGACTTTTGTGAGCTGTGTTCTGGTCTCTTCGTTAAGAGGTGGTATGTTTACTCTTATAACTCTTCCATCATTATTGGGTGTTAATCCCAGATTCTGGTTTTCAGATATCGCCTTTTCGATAAAACTCAAGTTCGATTGGTCCCATGGTTGAATCTGAATAGTTTTGGCGTCTGGAGTCGTAATAGTAGCAACAGACTTTAATGGCATGCTTTGGCCATATACTTCAACTTTAATGGTGTCCACCAACCCGGCGCTAGCTCGACCAGTTCTGACACCAGTAAGCTCGCTATTTAAGTGGTCAATTGAATCGTTAAACTTTTGTTGTGCTTGTTTTAAATAGTCCATGGTTTAATTATAGCCGAAGCTACTAGCCTAGACCACCCACTTCCATACGTGTAAATCTGCGAACCACAATATTTTCGCCTAATTTTCCAACCAAAGCCTGTCTGAGTTGTTCGATTGTTTGGTTTGGATCTTTTACGAATGGCTGATTAATCAAACAAACTTCTTCATACCATTTAGTAAGTTTGCCTTCAATAATTTTTTCGGCATGCTCGGCTGGCTTACCACTAGCTGCTACTTCTTCCTTAATTGCATCTTTTTCTTTATTTAGTTCGTCCTCTGGAATTTCCTCGGCATTCAAATAGCTTGGGTTGGCGGCGGCAATATGCATAGCAACGTCTCGAGTAAAGTTTTTAAAGTCTTCAGTTCGAGCAACAAAATCAGTTTCGCAATTTACCTCTACCAACACTCCAATTTTTCCGCCATGAACGTAACTTTCAATAACGCCAACTGCAGCCGTGCGATCGGCTTTTTTGGCAGCTTTAGCAAGTCCTTTTTTACGAAGAACCTTAACAGCTTCATCATAGTTACCCTTAGCTTCCTCTAGCGCAGACTTGGCATCCATCATGCCGGCGCCTGTAGCTTCACGTAGCTTTTTAATATCTTCTATATTCATTATTTTTCCTCCTGACTATTTTTTGCGTCTTCCTTTGCTTTTGCTTCAGCGGTTTTTGCCTTATACAGCTCACTTCCTTTTCTAGCTGCCTGTGCAATTCTATCTGTTATTAATGCAATAGTTCTTACTGCGTCGTCATTAGCAGCAATTGGGTAAGTAACCAATTCTGGATTTGAGTTAGTGTCGCAAATTGCAACGACTGGAATGTTTAGCTTATTAGCTTCCGAAACAGCAATATCGTCAGTTAGCATATCGGTAACAAAAACTACTGCTGGCTTAATGCTCATTTCAGAGATACCACCAAAAATTCTTCTAAGGTGTTCCATTTCGCGTTCCAAATCAGCTTTCTCTTTTTTAGTACCCACCAATTTGCCTTCGGCAGATTCATTTTCAAGCTTCTTCATGCGGCTAACTCGACTTTGAATAGTTTCAAGATTAGTTAGCATTCCACCAAGCCATCGGTTAGTAACATAGGGCATATCAGTTTCTTTAGCGGCCTTTTCAACAATTGGTCGGGCCTGGCGCTTAGTTCCTACAAACAAAATCTTGCCACCATTTTTAGTGGTATCTTCGACAAACTTTTCAGCTGTTAGCAATTGGTCGTGTGTTTGGGTTAAGTCGATAATGTGAACTCCACCACGCACTCCATAAATGTATGGTCGCATCTTTGGGTTCCAGCGATCTGCACGCTGGCCAAAGTGTGCACCAGCTTCCAATAGCTCTTTTAATAATGGATCTACCTTTTTGGTAGTTTTTGCTGCCGCTTTAGTAGCGGTCTTTTTAGCTTCTGCCATGTTTTTCTCCTTGAACTTCTACTGGCTATTCCCAAGTGGGAGGAGTTTATAGGCCAATATGTTTCATTAATTAATTTAAGTGCGTTAATAATACCAGATTTAATAGCTTTTTACAAGGTAAAAGCCATCTCATTATTGAGATGGCTCTAACCCTCCAAATTAACTAGCCACGACATGTAGCGCGTGAACAACTCGACCATCGCTGCGCTCAATTGAGCTGCTACTCAGATCAAATTTCTCGAATCTTCCAGCAACAAAGTGCCTAACCATTTGCATAGTTTCCGAATCGATGTTCTCAAAGATCTTGAAAACATCACCGAAAGCACCCCTGAATTGCAAAACGATTGCTTCAATGCGGCCATCAGCCGCCATCGTGTCGATTCCTCGTTCAACGGAGCTCCAAGCCCCGAGTGATTCCAGTACCATTGCCCACCTCCTGGTTTCTCAGGGCTATGATGAAGGAATTCTACTCTAATTGCTCTGATATGTCAATCATAGACTTTTAAGCCATGTCGTATTTCTTAAGCTTGGCTTTGCCCTCTTCGGTCTTAGCAAGACCCTGAAGTTTAAGTAGCTCGGCGTATATACCCTTG